>JAGHBG010000258.1 GCA_021161105.1 Thermotogaceae bacterium
CAGTGTGGGTTGCAAAAAATTTTATCGGTGATGAACCTTTTCTAATGTATCTTGGTGACAATATGCTGATGGAAGACCTGACAGCATTTGTAAAAGAATTCGTAAAAGAAAACCTGGACGCATCTATTCTTTTAACACCCGTGGAAGATCCAAGAAGGTTTGGAGTAGCTGTCCTTGAAAATGGGAAGATAGTAAGAGTTGTAGAAAAACCGAAAGAACCCCCCAGCAACCTTGCAATAATTGGTGTATACCTTTTTAAACCAATCATTTTTGAAGGAATAAAGAACATAAAACCTTCATGGCGTGGAGAACTTGAGATAACTGATGCCATTGGGTGGCTTATCGAAAATGGACACAATGTGAAAGGTCATATAGTATATGGATGGTGGAAAGATACAGGAAAACCCGAAGATTTAATCGATGCAAACAGGAAAATTCTGGAAATGATGAAAGGTAGCGAAATTTACGGAAAAGTCGATGAGGACTCGGAAATTCAGGGGAGTGTATCAATTGGAGAAGGCTCTTTAATCGTTGACTCAATAATCAGAGGCCCAGTGGCAATCGGAAAGAACACTATTATAAAAAATTCTTATATAGGTCCTTACACTTCAATTGGCAACGATGTCCACATCGAAAACTGCGAAATAGAGAATTCCATAGTCATGGAAGGAAGTACTCTGATGGATATAGAAAGCAGAATTGATTCTTCGATATTTGGAAAAAAGGTAAAACTTGTAAAATCAGAGGGGAAACCGAGAACCGTGAAGCTTGTTGTAGGTGACTTATCTACGTTAGAACTCGTATAACAGCTATTATGATTTTGTGTAATATTATATAATCGCAGTAAGATAAACCAAATTCAGAGAGGTGAAATGATGAAATTAAGCAATGGAGAAAAGAAGTACCTTTTAGGTGTGATTTTGACCTGTTCAGAATATGGATGGACAAGGCTCAAATGGGTAGCTGATCTATACAACGTTAAACTCCCTACAGCGAAAGAATTTTTAGGATCCCTGGCAAAAAAAGGCCTATTGGATTACCACAAAAGAGGTGCAATATTTTTAACCAGAAAGGGTAAAGAGATCGCAGAAAAGGAAAAAAAGAAATTCGAAACTGTGGTTACATTCATGACGAAGTGTCTTTTAGTAGATGAGGACACAGCTAAAGAAAATGCTCTAAAAATCCTTTTTGATCTTGATGAGATACTGGCTGACAGAATGTACAAATTCATCGATATGATAACAAAATGTCCCTCAAAACCTGTTATTTTAGATAAATTTGAGCATTATGTAAAAGATGGTACATATCAAATATGTGAGTTCTGCCCTATGATAACTGTGAAGGAAGGAGGATGTGAAAAAAATGACAATAAATGAAGCAAAATACATAGCAAGAAAAATTATGGAAGCAGGAGAAGTTCCTTTATTAGTAGGTCACTTTGGTGTTGGAAAAACTGACATGATGAGAGAAATAGCAAATGAAACTGGTAGAGAGCTAGTGATTCTTATCTTGTCTCAAATGGAGCCAGGCGATCTGATAGGTCTTCCCGCAAGAGGAGAAGATAAAACAGTGTTCTTAAAACCCGATTGGTGGCCAGAAGATGGCAACACTATCATTCTTCTCGATGAGATAAATAGATCCCATAGATCCATAAGAAACGCTATAATGCAGCTGCTCATAGATAGAAGAATTCACAACCATATCCTGCCTGACGGTGTATGGATTGCTGCAGCGATGAATCCTCCCGATGATGAATACGACCAGGCAGAATTAATAACAGATCCTGCATTCATATCAAGATTTTTCATACTGGAAGTCTCTCCAGAAGTGGATGAGTGGCTTGTATGGGCTGAGAGGATGAATGTTCACAAAAGCGTCAGTGATTTCATAAAAGAATTTCCAGAATTTCTTTCCCCACAGAGGAATGTATCATTAAGAGCTGAACTTAAACCAAGTCCAAGAAGCTGGTACAAATTGGGAAGGGTTCTATCTAACCTCAGCGGTGAAGATGTTAAAAAATACGGATACACAATAGCTGCCGGGATACTTGGACCAGAAGCAGCGAAAGTTTTCTACGATTCATATCTAAAGGAAAAGAACATTCCATCGGTGGAAAAAATGCTCTTTGAGGGTCAATTTAGAAAACCAGAAAACATTGATGAAATAAATTCACTGGTGGTAAGAATAATCGACTATCTTTCCAACATGAACGACATTAAGTTGAAAGAGCTTGAAGAAAATTTAGAAACAGTAAGCAAAAACATAATAAATTTATCGAAAATCCTTCCAAAAGAATCATTCTACGCTTTGATGAGATTCATAGTTGACTCTGCCGAAAAATCCGGTCTATATGGTAGTGTCATGGACAAGCTTTTAACTTCTCTTACATCCCATAAGGAAATCCTGGAGATGGTAAAAGGGTTATGAAAAAACTTGAAAAAGCTCTCCTTCTTCTTGGCAAAGAATCCCCTTTTTATCTGTATATACTGCTTGGAATGAAAAGGGTCAAAAGTGAAACAGTAAGGACCCTTTCTTTGGGGTTTTCCAGGAATGGTGATATTCTCCTTTTTTACAATCCAAAGATGGAACAAAAGGATATCAGGTTTATAAAAGCTCTTCTAAAGCATGAAGTGATGCACCTTATAAATCTTCACTTTTTGATAAAGCCCAAGGACAATCGAGATAAGAAGATATGGGACCTTGCAATGGATGCAGCTATTAATCAATACATCGAAGAACTGGATGCTTTTGGAGTGTCCCTTAATCAGCTGATTGAAGAAGGACATGGTGTTGACAACGAATATATATTTGCCGTTCCACCAGCCCAGCATCCTGGAGAAACAGCAGAATTTTACCATGACTGGATACTCAAAAAGTTTGAAGAGCTCGGAAGATTCGATATAGAAGCTATCCCTCAAAGCGCCGATGATCACGAGAATATGCAAAACATTGAAAACATTGACATGATCCTCGAGATAACCAAAAATAAAATAGGGAAAGCTTTTAATATGTACGGTTCAGAACTTCCCTCAGGTGTACAAAGAATGGTGGAAAAGTTTCTCAGCAAACCAACCCTCAACTGGAAGGTTCTAATAAGAAGATTCATGGGAGCATCCATAAAAGGTGAAAGATATACCACTCCGTTGAAACCAAACAGAAGATATGGAGATCAGCCAGGATGGAGATACGAGTACCAGTCAAAGATAACAGTTATCATTGATACATCAGGGAGCATAATAGAAACTGAAATAAATGATTTCCTTTCAGAAATTGAAGGTATAATGAAATTCTTTGATGGCGAGCTCAACCTGGTACAGGTTGATAATATGGTAACGATGGTTTCAAAATACAGAAAAGGTGGCTGGAAAGATCTGGAAATTGTTGGAGGCGGTGAGACAGATCTTCAACCCGCTGTTATCTATGCTGAGGAGCAGTTAAGATCAGAAGGAACCATAATCTTTACGGATGGACACACTGACCTTCCAATAGCGAGAAGAAGAATTTTATTTGTTCTTTCAAAATTTCATAATCCGGAATTCAAAAAGGAAGCTATGCTAAGGTACGGAAGCTCATCGGTGGTGGTTATAGAATGAGAATGGGAGTAGAAAGTCTGAATGAAAAATTAGAAAAGCTGGGAGAAGAACTTAAGTTTTTGAGAGATCCTTCACTGAAATTCCTGAACACCCATAAAGAAAGAGTCGACAGGCTTTATAGGGCGGTGGTCTTGTTTTCTTTTCCAGGTGATGTGAATGTTTCCGTTGCCTTCAACGCAGAGGGAGAAATGATACTTTCTGCAACGCTCTCTGATCCATTTGTAAAATCTCCTTCGCCTTATAGAATGAAAATATCCGATGAAAAAAGCTTCTTGAAAGCTTTGAAAAAGTTTTTGGAAAAACTCCATCTGATATTAGAGCAGGTATATTCGAATTTCCACCAAAAACGAAATTTCTGGCCTTTATCGCTCCAGATAGATTCGCAAATAAGCTAATATTTCAAGAGGAGATCAAGGGGGTTATATACATAACATTTACAAAAAATGCCAACGAAACTTTATGGCAAAAGATATCAAAAATAAATGGAAGGTACATTACTGAAAATTCTTTCTCCATAGTAGACGATGAAGGAATTCATATAGCCATGCTGGCTTTTAAAGATGTTGATGCTTTATATATACCACTTTTATCAGAAATGGCAAAACTTATAAGGGAAAAGTTAAGATTAAAACCCGCTAAATTTTCCAAAATGCCAAAGATAAAAGATAAAATCCTGATAACATTTTCTATCCCTCTTGAAAGCTTATCTGAATTAGATCCCAGGGAAATAGCCCTGGATTTTGAAAAAAGACTAAAAGAAGGCTTCAATGGCTTTATAAGGGGTGCAAAACTGAAATGAAGATATCTACATTCAGGTTTATACTTTATCTTTTAATCTCAGCTTTAGCCATTCCAACTATTACTGGAAATGATGGTCTGTGGGCTTCTATAGCGTACTATCTTTTTATGTTATCCATAACCGCTCTTTTTATGTATAAAGATGGAATAAGATGGAATTTCTGGTTTCACAGTTTCAAAACAAGTGTTATCAGGTCTCTTTTGTATCTTCCGATTCTGTTTTTAGTTCTTCTTCTTGTTGGAATGTTATTTCCATTCACCTCGCTTCCTGCACAAGAAAGCAGCGAAAATGTTTCGACTGTTCTTTTATTCTTAGTAACAGTTGTAATCTCTCCCTTTGTTGAAGAGTTGATGTTTAGAGGTTACATTCAAGAATATATAAGGGGCAAATTTAAAAAAGAAACCACGATAATAGTCTCTGCTCTGATATTCAGTTTATATCATCCTTTTTACATATTCCCTTACATCTTTGTATTTGGTGTATTTCAATCCACTATAAGGGAAATGAATGGTGCGTTGTACCCCAATGTAATTGTCCATACCGCAAACAATTTGATAACATTTGTAATAATAAAAGTTATGGGGGGTTAGTATGTACAAAAAAAGAATCATCCAGGGTTTGATATACTTCACAGTTTATTGGGTAATTCTTCCAACTGTTCTAATTGCTATAGGAGTCTACATAAATCCCGGTCACTTCCCATTCGCCATTGCAGTCCTTGGGAAAATATTATCAGCTATCGGATTTGTTTTTGGAATGATATCTGCATCCTATATGATAATAGATGCCGGAGGAGGACCAATGTATCTGCTTCCGCCAAAGAAGCTTGTAACCTGTGGAACATTCTCTATGTGCAGGCATCCTGTGTACTGCGGATTCATAATATATCTACTTGGCCTTTCTTTAAGTTACGGATATCTCATGTCTCTTGCTATTACATCTGCTTTCTCCGTTTTAATAATTTTATGGGCTATTCTGATTGAAGAGAAACAACTCTCAAAAAAATTCCCCGAATATGAAGAGTACAAAAGAAAGGTTCCAGCATTTTGGCCTAAAAAGCCTGCGAAAGACCACAGATGCCCACCGCTTTTATTCATGTTTCTTTTCTATATCGGTCATATCGTTTCATGGTTCACATGGCATATAAGATTTGAGAAAAGATGCAAAGTGCCAGAACAGAGTTACATGGTGGTAGCAAATCATGCGACATACCTTGACTTTGCTGTAGTCGTGTATACACTTTCAAGGTTTATTTCATTCCCGGTTTCTCTGTTTCACTACAAAAGACATGAATGGCTATACAAAAACGTTGGATCATTCCCTATAAACCGATTCAAACCAGATATAAGAGCGATAATGAGAATAATTTCCTATGTGAAAAAGGGTGGAAGACTTGGAATATTTCCAGAGGCTGAAAGAAGCTGGGATGGAAGATTTCTTGGATTTAAACAAGGATTTGATAAGCTCATTGAGAAAGTTCCAAAGCCAATAATCGGTGTGAGGATAGAAAAAGCACATCTTCTCTTTCCAAGATGGGGGAAAAAGTTTTACCCTGGCAGGGTGAATATAATAGTTGACTGTTTTGACGATCCTAAAGAACTTGAAGAGTTCCTGTCTAAGCCATCGGTTGACCCGAGTGATCGATATGTATCCTACAAAGGCGTTGAGAATTATGTCTACAGGTGCCCAAAATGCGGGAAAATCGGAATGATAAAATCAAACAAACAGGGTTTTTATTGTAAAAATTGTGGTTTTTCCATGGAAAAGCCAACAGTGGGTGAGCTATGGAAAATAAGAGATAAAAATATAGAAAGTTTAACACTCCCCTTTAGCGATA
>JAGHBG010000218.1 GCA_021161105.1 Thermotogaceae bacterium
AGACAATAAGAGCACCCATATCAAAAGAAATTAATAAACCTAAAGTTTCATTTTTCAATATAAAGGACAAAAAGAAGGCACCTGAAAATCCCCCAAGAAAACCCAAAACAACTCCTAAATAATTCTCAATAACTTCAAGAAATGCCACGTCAATCCATATAACAGATATTGCAACGAACGTGTAAATCCCAAGCAAAACTTCCTTTAAATTATAGTTGTTGTTAATCAAAAAGAACATCCCAGAAGTTGCGGTAGAAATAACAAATGTTATGAACAAAGTAGCTTTGTAAGTTCCGGATATTTTCTCGTATTCCTTCAAAAACAAAAGATCTGCAAGATATCTTGTTAGCAAAAATGAAAACGATCCAACAATCACCATTGAAAATATAAACGAATAAGTTACGACTCCAAGAAAAAACGCTGGAATTTGCTTAAAAATAGCCAGTGTAAGAAAAAGATAAACCGACGATATTATCCACGGGCCTGAGGTTATTAAAATCGAATATAAAACTGCAGCTATATCCAGCATCAAATGTTGCTTCCGCATCATTCCGCGGAGCTTAAAACCAATGCCAGCCAATCTCTCACAGCCTTTCTATTTCCATAACATTATTATCCATCTCGATAATGTATATTCCCTTGTCTTTATAAATCACTTTTCCCCCTTCAATGAAAAACTCTCCGTCAAACTTTAGATAGAAGTATCTTGGAAAGTAAGCTGTTTTTGGGAGTATAACTTTTATCTTGTTATCGTCATAAATTATTGCAGGTTTAGTCTCAAAATAATCTTTAAAAGCCATTGCTTCCTCATAACCGAAGTGATTGTTAAGCCACGGGTAGTAGGCCTTTATTTCAGTTAAAAACTCTTCCATGCTTTTTTTCATTTCTTTCCATGACAGTCCCTCAGAATTTCTATCAGCAGCAAATAAATCATCAGGATGAATAAAGTATTGAAATGTTCCAAAATTCAATATCGCAGAAACCGCAGAACTAATGAGTCTATCAATAGGATAGTAACCACTGGTAGTCCTTGGAACAATAGCAACTCCATTCTTTATCTTGAACTCACTAAATTCGGTTTTTGCAGTATAGTCGGTTCCTATAAGTTGTATCGAAGGGAAAACATCTTTTAACGCTTCTATTCCCATTTCATCAATCTTATTATTTGGCGCTACAAAACTAACCGGTTTAAAATCTTCAAAAAAGTTTTCCATAAATGATGAAAGGGCCTTATATGCATTTATCAGGTTTTCTTTCCTCCAATTTTCTCTAACAGGTGGCAGGTGATTATATCCATGTAACCCCACCTCTATTTTTGGATCATTCATGAGCTCCCTAACAATACTTGATGGATATGGTGTTGCAAGGAACTCTGCAAAACTGTAAAAGTCTGTTCTTACATTGTAGTTGGTAACCAACGCCGATGTGTATTTTATATTCAATTTTTCTGCGATCTCCTTTATATCCTTCCACCAAATGTTGTAGTAGAACTCTCCATCTGTTATATTCCCAAACTCCTTTACTATCTGCTCCCTGTATACGCCATAAGCTGGAAGAGGAAAATCATCTAAAAAAACCGTATAACTGTTTACTATAGGTGAAATCAAAGCAGGAGAATTTCTCAATATGACATTAAAAAGATAACCCCTTGTATCTTTCCCAAGAAGTTCCTTTGGAAAATATATTATCTTTCCTGACCCGTATTTTGATACCCATCCCACATCATCATTTCCCACTTTTAAAAATGTTTCGTAGTCAGCGAGAGGAACATAATAATGAACCATTACAGTCTCTATCGATATATCTCTGGGAATATTTAACATATCCTTTAAAAAAACCGCCTTACCCTTCGCTACAGAATTTCCTCTGCTAACCAGTACCAGAATCCCACCATTCGTCACATAACTGAGAAGTTCCATATCCTTTACTGGATAAGACCCATCTACATATATTATGGCTTTGAATCTCGACAGATCTCCCCACTTTTTTTGCTTCACAACAAACAACGCATTTTTAAACGCCATTTCAACATTATCGTTTTTCCCAAGCACAAGAACTTCATTTTGATTTTCTGAATAGGTAAGAATAGCTTCAACAACCTTGCCTATTTTTATTATAGGAATACCGTTTTCATCGAAAGCATGGTTAAAAAGAAGAATTCCTCCCCTTTTTCCATAAAATCCTACAGGATATGTTCCACCTTCGGTCACTGCTTTTTGTATAACTTTAACCACTGGTGAAAATATTACGTAATTTTCTACAGGTCTTTTACCTATTTTTTCCACCTTTTTTTCCATAATTTTTCTGTCCATTATGTAGTTTCTTACCTTTACTTCTTTCCAACCGTAGGAATAATTAACTCCCAGTAGGTTGAAAAGAGCATTAAGTTCTTCAAGGGTCGGATTATTTCCAGCTTTATCGCTAAAAGCTCCCATGTTGTTTATTATCAAGAGCTTCCCACCAAGCGCTAAATAATCGGACATCTTCTTAAGATAAATCTTTGCATCTTTCATGTCCGGTGTATAATAAACTGTCACAACTAACGAGTAATTGTTTAAATATGGCAAATCTTCCTTTTCCACATCTATAAGTTCATAATCTTCGTTCATATTTTTCAAGTATGGAATTACATAATTCTTAAATATAGATTGGCCATAGCCATTTTCCGAACCCTTGTAAAGAAGTAAAACTTTTGACATAGACAGAGAATAAAGGACAAAGATTATCAAAAGAACAATCATTCTCTTCAAAAACATCACCTCTCGATGTAATAT
>JAGHBG010000081.1 GCA_021161105.1 Thermotogaceae bacterium
AGAAAATGAAGAAAATTTTAAAAATGCTTGAAGGTGAAGAAAATAGAAAAGCAAGATTCGTCTGCCAGGCAGTATACGCATCTCCAGATGGTATTTTAATTTCAGCAAAAGGAATTGTAGAAGGTAAAGTAGCACAGGAAATTAGGGGTAATAAAGGCTTTGGCTATGATCCTATATTTATCCCTGATGGGTATGATAAAACTTTTGGTGAACTTAGAGAAGATGTGAAAAATTCCATGAGTCATCGCTACAGAGCTTTTAAGAATCTCTTTAAAATGTTAAAAAAACTTGATATATTTTGAAGGGGGGCAGCGGATCGCTGCATCCTTAAAAGGATGTGGAGGAAAGTCCGGACTCCGTAGGGCAGGGTGCCGGGTAATGCCCGGGTGGAAGGATCCATGGAAAGCGCCATAGAGAAGGAAACCGCCCTGATGGGCAAGGGTGGAAAGGTGAGGCAAGAGCTCACCAGCATCGGGGTAATCCGATGGCTTGGCAAGCCCCACCTGGAGCAAGGGCAAGCAGGAGCTTGGGTGGCCCGCCCACAAGCTCCGGGTAGCCCGCATGAGGGGTGCGGAAACGCACCTCCTAGATTGATGATTCGCCTCGACAGAATCCGGCTTATAGCCCCCCTCGTTTTTGTTAAAAAGAGGTGATTAAATGAATATAACAATTAAAAATGAGGCAGATATATATATTGAAGAAATAGAAAAGATTCTTGAAAGAAAATTGAATGAAGAAGAAAAAGAGGTATTAAGAAAGGCATACGCGGTTGCAGAATATGCTCATGAAGGTGATTTGAGATTGTCTGGTGAACCATTCTTTGAACATCCCAAAGAAGTTGCACGAATTTTAGCACGACTCAAAGTTGACATACCTTCAATTGCTGCAGGGCTCCTTCATGATACAGTTGAGGACAGTCATGGAAAAGTTACTCTGGATATGATCAAGGAAGAATTTGGAAAAGACATAGCAAGGATCGTTGACGGTGTTACAAAGGTTAGTAGAATAAATGCTCCCGTCGGGGATATTAAAGCAAGAACGAAACTTGAAACAATACAAAAAATGCTTTTTGCCATGGCTGAGGATATCAGAGTGATTTTTGTGAAACTTGCAGACAGGCTTCATAATATGAGAACAATGAAATTTGTGAAAAATAATGAAAAAAGAAGGTATAAAGCAAAAGAAACGTTAGAAATTTATGCACCAATGGCCCATAAACTTGGAATTCACACTATAAAAGCAGAACTTGAGGATCTGTCTTTCAAATATCTCCGCCCAAAAGAGTATTACAAGCTAAAAGAACTTGTCGCAGAAAAGAAAAAGGAAAGAGAACAAAGAACAAATGAGTACATCGAGATTCTATCGTCTACGTTGAAAAAACATGGAATAAACGCTTATGTTGAAGGAAGATATAAGCATTATTATAGCATATGGAAAAAAATGAAAGAAAAAGGAAGAAGTTTTGACCAGATCTATGATCTTATAGCAGTAAGAGCTATATTAGATGATATCAAAGGTTGCTATATGACTCTTGGAATAATACATAGTATTTGGAAACCTCTCCCTGGGAGAGTCAAAGACTATATTGCTGCACCAAAGGCAAATGGATACAGATCATTGCACACAACAGTCATTACCAATTATGGCGAACCATTGGAGATACAAATAAGAGATTGGGATATGCATAAAGAAGCTGAATATGGACTGATAGCTCACTGGATATACAAAGAAAAAGTTGATGTTGCCGTAATGCAGAAGTGGATAACTATGCTCCTTGAATGGAAAAAGGAAATATCAGAAGGTTTGATGGGAATACAGGATCTTAAGAAAGAGCTTGTTCTGGATGAAGTCTTTGTATTCACTCCAAAAGGAGAAATAAAACACCTTCCAAAAGGTTCAACACCAATAGATTTTGCTTATTCTGTTCATACAGAAATAGGACATCATTTTGCTGGCGCAAAAGTTAATGGCAGGATGGTACCTTTAGATTATGAACTCAACAATGGCGATGTTGTTGAAATAATTGTTAATAGAAATTCCAAAGGACCAAGCCTTGATTGGATAAGATTTGCAAAATCTCAAAGGACAAAAGCTAAAATCAGGAAATTTTTTAAGGAAAAATACGCTGAACAAATGATGGAAAAAGGAAAAGATATATTAAGATCATTAAGCAAGAAGTTGGGAGAAAAGTTAGATGGTATATTAAATGATGAAAAGATACAAAGTTACATGGATTCCCAGGGATATAACGAAAGAGAATTTCTGATAAAGATAGGGGAAGGAAGTATAAAAAAGGAAAAAATCTTGCAAGTTCTGGGAATTCTTGAAAAGAAAAAGAAGGTTCCAAGACATCAAAAAAAGCAAGGATCAAAACCTGCAGTTGAGGTAGAGGGATTAAGGGGACTTGAAGTTCATTTTGCAAAATGCTGCAAACCTATTCCAGGTGATAGGATAGTTGCAGTTATAAGCAGAAAAGGTATATCTATACATAGAATGGGGTGCAAAAATGTTAAAAGAGTTGACTCAGATAAAATATTTCATGCAAAATGGGCAGAGGATATCCACGGATATTTTACCGGTTCCTTATACATTGAAATGGAGAAAAAAACCAATATTGGAACGATAATTGAAAAAATAGAGAGCGAAGGAC
>JAGHBG010000131.1 GCA_021161105.1 Thermotogaceae bacterium
AATAGGGGTTGCTAATGCATTTGGTGTTTCCCCTACTACGATCCTGGATTGGAATGATGATTTAAACCCTACTATGCTCAAAGTTGGACAAACACTCATTATTCCCATTCCTGATGGGTTTATATATAAAGTAAATAAAGGGGATAATATAAGTATAATAGCAAAAAGGTTCTTTACTCTTCCTGATCTTATAAAAAAAGCGAATAGTCTTACCAGCGATTTAATATTTCCAGGGCAGGAGTTATTTATACCAAGTGAAATTATGGGACTTGCCTTTAATGATACAAAAACATTTATATGGCCAGTATACGGTGAGATATCTTCCCCCTTTGGCTGGAGAATACACCCGATAACGAAGAAATGGTCTTTCCATACTGGTGTGGATATAGCTGCTCCGTTAGGGACACCTGTTTTCGCAGCGGGATCAGGGATTGTAGAATATGCCGGGTGGTACAAGGGTTATGGTAACTTCATTTTGATAAATCATGGCAAGTATAAAACAGCTTACGGTCACCTTTCTAAGATAGATGTTTTTGTTGGGGAATATGTTAGAAAAGGAGAGTTAATAGGCAGGGTTGGAAATACAGGGATAAGCACAGGGCCTCATGTTCATTTTGAGGTTCGCGTTAGTGACAAAACTGTTAATCCTATGGCATATCTTCCATCGCCTGGCCTTAAATACGTTTACAATGGTTCAATAAAGTGGGTTGGCGGTGGGGAATGAGAAAGGTTATTATGATAAGTGCCTGCCTTTTGGGGCTTCCCACCAGATATGATGGAAAATCGAAACCTGATGAAAAGGTAATGAGATTTATAGAAAAAGAGAATGTAGTTGTAGTTCCTTTTTGCCCAGAGCAGCTTGGAGGATTGCCAACTCCACGTTTTTCTTCTGAAATTCAAGGAGGGAAAGGTTGGCAAGAAGGAGCTCAAGTTTTAAATAAAAATGGAGAAGATGTAACCAGGAACTTTATCCTTGGTGCTGAAATATCTTTGAAAATAGCCTGGTTTTCAAAGCCGGAGCTCATAATTATGAAAGAAAGAAGCCCTTCTTGCGGAGTTAATTACGTGTATGATGGAGCATTCAGTAAGAAAGAAGTGCGGGGTATGGGGGTTGCTGCTTACTATCTTAAAAAAGCGGGGTACAATGTCATTTCTGAAGAAGACCTTTGACTATACTTTCTCTTATTCCAAAGACTCTAAGGATTTTGTACTCTCTCATGTTTTCAAGTTCATGTAGTTTGACTTGTTTTGTTTCTCCGTTTATACTCACTTCTGCAATTCTATTTCTTTGAACTTCTTCCATAGGCCTGTCACAGATCAGTTTTCCATTTCCTATAACAAAAACCCGCGTTGCAATTTTAGCGAGATCTTCCTCATCGTGAGAGGAAACTATGACAATTTTTCCTTGATTTGAGAGAGTTTTAATGAGATTCAAAATGAAAGCTATAGTTTCTCTGTCAAGGCCACTTGCTGGTTCATCCATAACAACAACATCTGGATTTCTCATCATGGCTGTGGCTATAGAAAGTCTTTGTTTCATACCCTTTGAAAGTTTCAGCACAGGTTTTTTACCATCTTTTAGATCAAATTCTCTTTTTAATTTTTCCAGATCCCCCTTAAAAGAATAAAGATGCGCAAAGAAATTCAAATTCTCGTTCAAAGAGAGTTCATTTACGAGTATAGGAATTTCCGGTATATAAGAGACCCTTTCTCTCATGTATTTTGGAAATTTTCCTACATCTACTCCATTAAAAAAGATTTTCCCAGAGGTTGGTTTATATACAGTTGCTATTAACTTTAGTAAAGTACTTTTACCAGTAGCATTGGCACCAAGAAGCAAAACAACTTCACCACTACTGACTTGAAAATCTATGTCTTTAAGGATCCATCTTTTCTGAAATTTCTTTCCAAGTTTTTCAACCTTTAGCTCCATTCCAATCTCTCCATTTCTTTTATTATATCTTTTCCTATTCTTGTCATATAGGTTGGATTTCTACCAATTAGATTTTTCATAGCTCTTAAAATGTATTCCTTTATTTCTCCTTCAAACTCTTCTCTAAAGTAAGCCTTTTTCAATATCTCTATTGATCTTGGGTGATCAATGTAGGAAAGAACCATTGCTACTAAATCTCCATACCTTGTTCTGTCTCCGTCTTCTAAAAGCAAATATTCTAAAATATTGAGAAGTTTGACTCCTTCTCCAATTTTTGCTAAAGCCTCGTATATTATAATGATAGCCTCTTCAATAGTAAATTTTGACAACAGGGAATAGAATATATCCTTTGCTCTTTTTTCTTTGAAATCTCCAAGAAGGTCAACTATATAAAGAACCGTTATATCATCTTCCTCTATACCTTCTTCCCATAATTTCTTAAGTTCCTCATAAAGAGCTTCTTTGGCTGGTTCACCTAATCTAAACAAAGCTTCCGCAGCTATTTCTCTTACTTCGGAATCTTCATCGTACAACAGCTTTATCAAAACAGGAATGGCATCTTTTCCTTTTTCTTCTACAATTCTTTTTATTAACTGCTCTTTCTTTTCCATTTGTTCGTTTTCGCTCAATAATCTCCCTCTTTTCTTATGTGATATTAGTTTGAAATTGCAATTTCTGACTCCATTACTCCGTTTTCCATTCTTAGTACATTAGCGAATCTTGATGAAAGATCTTCAAAGTGCGTTATGAATATTATAACTCTTCCTAAATTTTCATATCTTCTGAGTATCTCAACTATCTTTTCTCTGTTGTGAGCATCTAATGCGGAAAAACCTTCATCTATAAAAAGCGCTCCAACATTGCCTACAAAGCTTTCGGATACAGCTATTGCCAGAGCTAAAGATACCAGAGTTTTTTCACCACCAGATAAAGCTTCCGGCGGGAGTTCCTCACCGTTTCTGTCGTTCCTCTTTATTATCAATTCGTCATTTTCACTGAGAATAAATTGAAATATTCCATCAGTTAAATTTATAAGTTCAACATTTGCTATGTCTAAAATAGACTTTAATTTCAGCTTGAAGAAATAATCACCAAAATTGGAGTCGCTGAGTAGATACATTATCCTGTTCACTACTTCTTTTTTTCTGCTGATTTCCTCCCATTTCTTTTCGAGAGTTTTTATTCTTTCCTTCAAATGTCTGACATTTTTTATAACATTGTCAATCTTTCCAATTTCCTGGTTTATATTCTCAAGGTTTCTGTGGATACCTTCCTTCTGTGATTTGAGATTTTTAAGTTTTTTGTACATTTCATCAATGTCTTTATCTACATTTTTTAGCCTTTCTTCAATACTTTCAATCTGGGCTCTTATACGTTCCAGTTCTTTTTGGTAACCTTTCTTCCCAAAATTAAGATATTCTTCTACTTCCTCCATTTTTATACCAGATTTTTCAAGCTCTTTCGTGACACGCTCTTTTTGTTCGCTCAATGTTTTTTCGCTTTCGGATATTTCATTTTTGAGCGTATCGATTTTTTCCTGAGACCTTTCTATATCTTTTTCTATTAACTTTAAATTGTTCTCCAAATCCTTGTAAGATTTCCATGTCTTCTCGTAATCTTTTCTCTTGCTTTTAAGTTCTTGCTCCACCTTTTTCAAGTCACTTTCGATTTTAGTATAATACCCTGCGCTTTTTAGAAATCTAACAAGTTCATTTTTCCTCTCAACAAGTTGTTTATATTTGTCATTTTTTTCTTTTAAAATATCGCTAATTTCCATTAATTTTTCTTTCCTGCCATTCAAATTTTCACTTTTTCTGGCAACTCTTTCATTTAATTTCTCATACATTTCAAGAATTTTTTGATACCTTCCTTTATCAAAGAGAAACGTATCTTTTTTATTGCTTTTATAAAATGTGCCTCCACACACAGGACATATGTCACCATCTTCTAAACTTTCGGAAATTCTAAATGCCATCCATTCCAGTTCCAGTTTTTCCAGTTCTTCTTTTTCCTTTAAAAGCCTGTCCGCTTTTTCTTTTAAGTCAATCAGTTCTTTTTCAAGGTTGGAAATATTCGAAAGCAGTTTCTTTCTCTCATTTTCATAATATTCTTTTTCTTGCTTAATGTCTGTTAACCTAGATTGAATGATTTTTAATTCATTAACTGCCTCTCTTGTGCTCTCTATAATGTCTTGCATTTTTTTCTGTTTGTTTTCTAAAAGCTCTAATCCTTTTTCCAGTGTGGTTAACATTTCTTCTTTCTTTTTTAAATCATAAGTGATTAAATTTATTTCCCGCGTAAAATTATCCACATCTTTCTTGAGTTTAATCAATTGTTGTCTTTTTCTTTGAACATTTTCTTCTACTTCTCTGGTAAGGTCGATAAGTGGTTTTAATTTTTCAACTACTTCGGCTCTCCTTTCTTTTTCTGCTAATTTGAGAATATCACTTTCCCTTTTCTTGTACTCTTTTAGCTTTTCTTTTTCTCCATACAGAAACTCATAATTGTTCAGTTTGGTGATCGTTTCATCTAATTTTAGAATTTCTTCAAGCAATTTCGTTCTTTTCTCGTACAAATCTTTTCGTCTTCTTCTTAACTCTTCTTCCGTTCCTTTTTCTGCCAGATCTTTTTTTAATTCTTGTATGAGTTTTTCTACGCCCTGAGAGTTTAAATCTTTCAAGTAATTGTTTAATTTATCTTTCAAGTTTTGTTTCATCTCATCAAATCCACTCATTTTCATTATCAGGTTTCTGACTCCTTTTTTAAACTCATTTGCAAGTTTGTCTATCTCACCCTGGGCTATCAGAAAGGTTCTTAAAAATGTATCCCGATCTATTCTCAGAATTTGCTCGATTTTTTTGTTTACGCTTGCCGGGGATGATGCCAATCTTTTCCTGTTTCCATCACGAAAAACTTCGTACAGTGCAGCAATTGATGCACCTTTTTCTGAGATTTCTCTTATGACTTCATAAATCTTTTCATCTCTTTTAAATTTGAAGCGCAGTATAGCTCTATCAGCTCCATTCCTTATATATGCTTTAACCAAACGAGCATCATGCCGAATTCCCCTTCCATAGAGGGAGAAAAGTAGCGCCTCAAAAAAGGAGCTTTTCCCCGAGCCATTTCTTCCAACCATTACATATACTCCTGGATTGAAATCGAATTTTAATTCTCTTATCCCTAAAAAGTCCTTTATTTCAATACTAACAGGCGTCATTACAGGTCCTCCTCTTATACGTTTCAGATGGTGCTAAAAAGAATTTTAACACACACATTTTTAGGTGAATCTCCCGTGATCTTGTATTGTATTCGCCAGTGCCTGAAGGCAAAGATCAATATAAATTTTTTCTTTTCTTGTTTTTCTAATCTTACCCCCTATTCTCTTCTTTCATGTATCGCACCATGGAGGTTATTACATGTACAAGTTAATCATAAAAAGACACCTGACAAGGAGATACTTACCACCAAAGAGCAGGAGATATAATAGCCCATCATGCACTTCCCTCAGTTGATGATCCCTCCTCGTGTTATTGACCTCATTGGCTTTAGCATGAGGAGGGAGCTTATTCTTCTTTGCTCTTTTAATACTACCCTCCCCTTCCTTATTTCAAAGTTTTTTCTTATTTTACCCTTTTCCCTTCCTCAATTTGTGATAGTCTACTACTGGGTGTTTGTTCACTCTTTATCGCCTCCTTTTGGGATGTATGAGTAGGTTGGTAGTGGGACTATCTCCCTGAAGAAGTTTACCTTTAATTTCCTAAATATTCCCAAAAGGAGGCTCCCTATTTCTCCCCTTGAAGGTTTCTTGTGCTCACTTTCTGGCCTCTTATCTTCTAT
>JAGHBG010000247.1 GCA_021161105.1 Thermotogaceae bacterium
GATCCAGACAGGTTAATACAAAGGGCAAAGGAATACACATGGCAAAGGATAGTTGAAAAGGAAATAAAAATCTACGAAGAAGTCATAGAAAAAAGAGGTGAAAATGTTTGACAATAAAAGCTTATATAAAAAGCTTTTTCTCTTTCTCAATAGGCACTTGGTTAAGAGCAATTATCAGTTTCATTACTACACCAATAATAAGTTATCTAATTGTTCCAGAAGAATTCGGAAAGGCTTCGATGTTTTCTTTGGTTTACAATATCTCTTTATTGGTATCCACGATAGGTTTAGACCGGAGTTTTGTCAGGTTCTATAACGAAGTGGAAACCGAAAAAAGACAGAGTTTGTTCTGGGAATGTCTTCTGATACCGCTCCTAATTTCCCTTCTTATTTCTGTGGTTTTCATATCATTTGAAAGAAAATTCAGCATTGCTTTGTATGAAAGCTACTACACATTTGTGGGAGGGTTGTTTTCCTTAAGTTTAATCACAGGAGTATTTCAGAGGTTTAATGAGTTATCTATCAGGATGCAAAAGCGGGGGTTAGCTTTTTCGACAATTCAGATCATATCTTCCGTATCCAATGTTGCGATCACCATATTGTATGCAAAAGTCGTAGCTTCAAATTTTTATGCAATAATAATGGGGCAAGTGGGAGGAAATGCAGCGGCGTTATTGTATGGTTTTCTTATCGATAAGGAAAATAGGAGAATCTCTAAGATAGAAATATCGTATTTTAAAAAGTATATCAGTTATGAATTTGATACAGACAGGATTTACAATTTTTTGGACTCCAACAGCCTACGAAAAGTACGCTAAAGAACCAGAAAATAAAAATTTTTACAGAAAAGCCTTTCTGGTTGTTTCATTTGTTATGTACGTATTTGGATTACTGGTAATTGGGTTCAAAGATATAATTTTCCTTTTGTTCGCTAAAAGCTACAGAGAAGCATCTTATATTGCACCTTTTTTGATACTGATGCCCATAATGTATACCATCTCAGAAATAACGGTAGTAGGGATAAATTTCAAAAAGAAAACATACTGGCATATAGTAATTGCAGCGATAAGTGTGTTAGCAAATTTTATAGGAAATACCCTTTTAGTACCAATTTTAGGTGGAAAAGGTGCTGCAATATCAACGGGACTTTCTTATATAGTGTTTTTTGCAATGAGAACGGCTATTTCAAAAAGACTTTATGAAGTGAAATATGACCTGAGCAAGATAGTTATGGGTAATGCAGTAATAGTGTTAGTTGCATTAGTAGGAACGTTCAAGCGCAGTACGTTAGAAACGATTTTAGCAGCGTCTGTTGGTATCCTCTTTGTTTTATTTTTATATCGCAGCGAGCTAGGACATTTGGTAAAAAGGCTAAAAAATTAAGAAGGCTTTCGAAGTGTTTAATAATTAAAGAAATGATCTTGCTTGTGTGTAGCATTATCAGGAGGGAAAAAAGATGGCGAGGTATAAAATATTCGGAAAATCTGTAGAAATCAAGTTTGATGAGAAAAGATACAAAAACTTGGCAGAAGAGTTATCGTTATATCCTATTTCAGATGAACAACCAGATGTAGTGATAAACATTGTCGAGAAATTAGATACCCCGGATGACTGTATTCAAAATCCGAAAACACACTGCACATTTAGCAAAGGATTCCTAGCTGATTATGGGCATACTCAAGTTATGTACATGAAAGATAATGGTTTGCTGAAGATTTCTCTAAGAGAACCTTCTAAAATAGGTTTACTAAAAAGATTTTTAAACATGGAATTCGCTACCGCTGAAGAAATGATGGGACAGATACTTCATGAACTGGTGTTAGTTCCCATGAATTATTTCTTTTCCGATAGGTTTTTGGTACACTCTTCAGCTTTTCAATCTCCCGAAGGAAAGACCTTTTTGATTGGAGGAACTGGGGGAATTGGGAAAACTTCTTTGGAGCTTTTCTTGTGTAGAGAGAAAGGCTTTAAATTTATTGCCGACGATATCACAGTTGTGGATAAGACAGGGAAAGTCTACCCCAATTTAGCCTTTCCCAAGATATATGGCTATAACGTAAAAGGGAAAAAAGATATTACCAAGCTTTTGCTATCAAAAAGAAGTTTGCTCAACAAGATACACTGGCATTTAAGTATGAAAATCAGAGGTGAGAACAAAGTTAGGAGAAAAATATCACCTTTGAAGTTGTACGGTTCGTACCTAAGTAATGAATCACAAATAAGCACTTATTTTATTCTAATAAGAGACAGAAATGTAAATGAGCTTGTTAAGGAACCAATAAGCCCTGAACTGGCAGCTGAATTAACACTTAGAATTATCCAAAATGAATACTCTGCCTTTCATCAGCATATCGTGTGGCATGAATTTAACACCCTTGTCAAGGAGATAGAACCAGTTGTAAGAGTAGATGAAACTTTCGCAAACTGGCGAAAAATAGCTATTGAGGTTTTCAAAAATCTGGAGATATACATTGTAAGAGTTCCCGAAAGATATGAGCACCAAGAGTTTCTAAGAGATTTCTATACGCATATAATTAGGTGATGCCATTCGCAGGGTAAAACATTTTTTCAGGAGAACTGAACTCAGGACGATTTTCTGAAAAATCATTCTCAGGTAAACTGTTCTAATTTATCGGGTATATTCGATAAACTCGTACGAATTTATCGAATGGAATCCATAAAAGCTACATTTATTCAAGCGTCTTTAAAACAACATATGGTGTGAGACGATTTGATTTCTCTTTTTAGGAAGCGATCAGTAATTGTGCAGATCGTGTATAATGTATGTGCCCATTATATGTAGGTGCCGCCCTTTTTGTCTTGTATTTCCAGTTTTTGCATGAAATATTTAAAATGTTGTGATATGATAATTGTGCAGGAGGTGATGGTTAATGAATGAAATAATACAATCTTCCGCTACAATTTCAAGTAGAGGTCAAGTGCAGATACCAGCAAAAATACGAAAAGCAATAGGAGCGCAGACGGGTGATTTGGTCATCTTCCGTTTGCTTGATGATGGTACGATTCTAATGAAAGTGGTCAAAAGAAAAAGACTTTCTGAGTTGTA
>JAGHBG010000027.1 GCA_021161105.1 Thermotogaceae bacterium
GTGATGTTGTGGCTGATCTTCCTGTTAAAATAGGAGAATGGGAGCCGGATAATTTTACAAAAAGGTTTATGGGTTATTCAACTCTGGGTCATGCACTTGTTTGGTCGAGGAATGTTCCATCGGTTATATTGTTTTCTCATCTTGGCTATGATGGAGTTGTCCCGTTTATAAAAAATGTCTTTAAAATTAAGGGATATTATCCTGATGATCTGACGATAGCTCTTGGAACTTTAGAGACATCACCTGAAGAAGTGCTGAAATTTTATATATCACTTTCAACCGGAGGAATTGTTGTTAAGCCAACTATAATAAAAGAAATAAGGAGAATAAGTGGTGGAACTATTTACAAGTTCATCCCGGAAATTATTGGAAGGGTTCCAGATGGGAAAATAAGTTCTTATGACGCGATAAAAATTTTGAAGGGTGTTTTAAGAGAAACGGCAAGAGTAGGAACCGGAAGAAGGGCGTGGATAAGTGGAAAGGAGATGTTTGGAAAAACAGGTACTGTTGATAATAACGCCTGGTTTATTGGTGGAGATGATGAATTTGCTATGGCTATAGTAAAGGATGGTAAGAATTTGATGGGAGGAGAAGATGTAGCACCTGTGTGGAAGGAGATAATTCAAAGATGGGATGGTTTTAAAGGTGAGTTATCATACGAGAAGATGAATATAGAAGCTTATGGGAATCTTATATTTGATGATAGGATGCTGAGGTATTTCAATTATGATAAAATTTTAGAAGGTATTAAATCTGGATATGTATCTTATGAAGGTTTTTTACAGTTTTTATCAATGCTTAAAGGATCTCAAAGGGAAATATTTCTGGGTAACCTGGATCTTGTGGATCATGATTTTGTCAGGATGCTCAGAGAAGAAATTAGGGGGAATGAAGAATGAGGGAAGTGAAACTTTTTAAAAATCAGACTCTTTTTAGTCCAGGTGAGAAGCCTGATTACTTTTTGGAAGTGGTTGAAGGTTCTGTAAAAGCAGGGAATGTTGTTTATGGTCCCGGAGATATATTAGGATTCGTGGAATATTTTCTTAATAAACCCCTTGCTGAAGAAGTGAAAGTTGAGGAAGATGGAGTAGGCGAAAAATATAAAGAAGATGATGTGGAAGATAAGGAAGTTTTTAAGAAAATTTTGAAATGCTCTCTCGAAGAACTTAATGCATCTTTAGCCTCTATTGCTACACAGGAGGTTGTCAAGGATCTCATAGATGCAGCTCGATTTGATGCGTTACTTGATCTTTCTTCACTGAATAAGACTTCACTGGAGACTTTTGATGCTATTGAAGGTATGATAAAGCTTAGTATGCTTCCTTCTTTGCCTGATGAAGAAGAAACAGCTTATGATTTTGTGAAAAAATTTAAAAAGGAAATGGACGTTCTTCAATATATACTTTATAGAATAACATTTGTTAAAAAATATCCAGAAAGTGAGCATTCTCAGGAGTTTTTACTTGAAGTTATAGACATTTATCTTAAGGAATTTGGTGATAGGTATGGTGCAAAATATGCAATAATGCTCTTTTTACTGTTTTATCCTGATTCGCCTAAAGTTAAGGATGTTTTGCTCGAACTCATCAAGGTTTTAAAGCAATCAGGAGATCCTGAATGGTTTGAATATTATGAGAGACTTGCAATGCTGTTTCCGGAAGTAGGGGTGAAGCTGGATGAGATCACTTGAGCTTCCAGCAGGGAGTGTTCTGATAGCATCGAGATCTTATCCCGATGGAGTATACGTCGTTAGAAAAGGTCTTGTGGGACTGTTTGATAGTCTTGGAAGACTTATCATAGTAGTGTACAGAGATGAAGTTTTTGGTCTTGAATCGATTTCCAAAATGGTAAATAAGTATGTGGTCAAAACATTAACATTTGCTGAAATAGATATGTACAATCTGGGAGAGTTTGAACATTTTCTTGATGGAGAAAAGAGAAAGAATATACTAAAACAAATTGCAAAATGGAACTGGCTGGCTGAAAAGAGATATCAAATGAATACTGAAGATAGGTTAGCTGATATATTGAAAGAGCTTAAAAGCGTTGCAATTGATGAATCTTACATGGACCAAATATTGGTTTCACTTGAATTAAACGATGCTTTAATCTTTGAAAGAATAAGGAGGGAAATGATGTGAGGGGAAAGATAATTGGCATTTTTATTGTTCTTGTACTGATCCTGATATACCTTGGAACAGGTGTGTATCAGGTAGGACCGTCTGAAGTTGCTTTGATAAAGACCTTTGGTAAGTACACTCACACATCAGGGCCTGGGATGCATTTTCATCTGCCGGTACCTTTTCAAACTCATGTAATAGTTGATGTGGAAAGTATAAGGAAGATAGAGATAGGCTTCAGAACGGTTAATGATAGATATGGAAAAGTTACTTACGAATCTGTCCCGGCGGAATCTTTAATGATAACAGGTGATGGAAATATCGTTAGTGTTGAAGCGGTCATACAGTACAAGATAAATGATCCAGTAGCTTTTGCCTTCAATATACTGAGCGATGAAGACCTTGTTAGGTTTACAACGGAATCAGTGTTAAGGGAAAATGTTGCTATGGTAAAAATAGACGAAGTTCTTACAGTTGGAAGAGACAAAATAGCAATGGATACAGCGAAGAGAGTTCAGCAGATACTTGATAAATACAACGCAGGAATAATAGTTGAGAATGTCCTTTTACAGGAAGTTGCCCCGCCAGATGAAGTATTGGAAGCTTTTGATGATGTCAACAACGCAAAGCAGGATAAAGAAAGATTAATAAATGAAGCCAACAAGTATGCCAATGATGTAGTGCCAAAATCAGAGGGGCAGGCACAAAAGATATTGAAGGAAGCTCAAGCCTATGCCAATGAAGTTTATTTGAGAGCAAAAGGAGATGTGGAAAGATTCCTGAAGGTTTACAAAGAGTACAAAAAAGCTCCAGAAGTTATGAAAGCAAGACTTCTCTACGATGCCATGGAAAGGTTTTTATCTGCTTCCACAGTGCTCGTCAATCTGGATAGTGAAACATTAAAGATTCTAGACCTTCAGAAAATGTTAAGAGGTGATGGAAAATGAGAAAACTGATAATTATTCTTTCGATAATAATAGTTTTATTTGTTGTAATCATTCCCTCTACTTTCTACGTAGTGGATCAGACAAAGCAGGCAATAGTCCTCAGATTTGGTAGAGTCGTAAAAGTTATTACAGAGCCAGGAGTTCATTTCAAACAGCCGTTTGTTGACAATGTCATTTACTTTGAAAAAAGGATACTCCTTTATGATATCGAACCAGAAAAAATAATCACTGCCGATAAGAAAACGTTGATAATAGATACTTACGCTTTGTGGAGGATAAGAGATCCTTATAAGTTCTTAACGAGCATGAGGGGTGTTAAAATTGCTCAAACAAGGATAGATGATATTGTTTACTCTCATATAAGGGATGTTTTTGCAAAGGGAAGTTTTGAAGAAGTTGTTTCTTTGAAAAGGGAAGAATTCCTAAATGAAGTTACAAAACTTTGCAGGGAAGATCTCGATCCCTTTGGCATAGAAATAGTTGATGTCAGGGTAAAGCATGCAGACCTGCCAGAAGAAAATACAGAATCTGTTTACAACAGGATGAAAGAGGAGAGACATTCAATAGCCGCTAAGATAAGAGCAGAAGGTGAAAAGGAAGCAGAAATGATAAAAGCGGAAGCTGATCTTGAGGCAAGAACGATCCTTGCAAAAGCTTACGAAGAAGCTCAAACTATAAAAGGGACAGGAGAAGCCAGTGCAGCTGCTATTTACGCAAAAGCATATTCTGTGGATGAAGATTTTTACGAATTCTGGAGAAAGATACAGCTCTATGAAAATGTGAAAGGAGCGGTTATTTTGGGGCCAGAAACGAAATTTTTGAAAGACCTGATTGAAGAAAAATGAAAATGGCTGCGAAAACTTGTGAAGTCGAATGGGAGATTTGAAAGTATGATTTCAATCTGTGATAATTGGTAGACAGTTTATTCAAAGGATATTTGAGTATGACCTATGAGACTTTTGTTGAGGGGTATAAAACAGCGAAAACTTATAAAGTCAGATCTTATGAAGCGCTAAAAATTGGGAGTAGAATCCTCGTTTGGGATGGGAAAGAAGAAAGAGTGGCTTATGTATATAAAGAGAGCTCTGGAGCAGAAGAGCTCTCTTTTTTGGGAGTTTTAGATAGTTTTCTGGATGTTGAAAGGGTTAAGCTGTATAAGTGGATAGCTGATTTCTATAGCAACTCTCCATCTGATATTTTTTCGCTTTCATATCCTTCCGGTCTTGAAAGGTACATAAAGATATACGTTACTCCTGCGAATGAATTTTCTCCTTTTAAGAAAATGGAAAAAAATGAGTTTATCGAAAAGTATTCCAGAAGTAAATATAAAAAGTACATAGAGGGCGGGCTTTTAAAGCTTAAAGTGGAGTGGAGACTTCCCCGGGTTAGAGTAAGGAGAGAAGATAGTGTCATTCTTGCAAAAAGCTTGAAAGAGATCCTGGAAATGAATTTAAATACTGATGAGCTTCGTATAGTACAGAGAATAATGGAAGAGGGAGTGGTGAGTTATTCAGAACTTTTGAAGGATTTTATAAATGTTGCTGTATTTTCCCTTGAAAGGAAAGGAGTTATTAAAAGAGGGGCTAAGATTAAGAAAATAAAGCTCAGGGAAGATCAAGAAAGAGTTGTAAAGTCTATTGGTAAAGGAGTGAATCTCCTTTTTGGACATACGGGTAGTGGCAAAACGGAAGTTTACATAGAAATAATGAGAGGCAAAAGGGCTTTATACCTTGTTCCCGAGGTTTCTTTAATTCCCCAGGTTGTTAGGAGAATCAGAGAAAGGGTAAGGAATATCAACATAGGTGTCTATCATAGTTATATGAGCTCAGCAAGAAGAGTTGAAGAGTGGTTAAAAGTTGTTTTTGGGAAAACTGAGGTTTTGGTTGGAACACGTAGTGCTCTTTTTATTCCATATAGATGGGATGTAATTGTAATCGATGAAGTTCATGATGAGAGCTTTTATCAAAGAGAAGGAGTTGTTTATGACGCTGTTGAAGCGGCGAAGAAACTCTCAGAAAACTATGATATTCCATTAATAATGGGAACTGCAACACCAAGATTGGGGGACGTCTATTCTGATGCAAAAGTTTTTCATATAAAAAGGATTCTTCCTCCACCTT
This sequence comes from Thermotogaceae bacterium, assembly GCA_021161105.1. Lineage (GTDB taxonomy): Bacteria > Thermotogota > Thermotogae > Thermotogales > Thermotogaceae > JAGHBG01. Next base: position 5,188 of record JAGHBG010000027.1, read on the forward strand.
CGGTTGAAATAGTTGACCTTAGAAAAGAAAAAATGCGAGGTTCTTTTGCAATAAAGGTTCTTAAAGAGATGGACGAAGTTTTAAAAATGAAAAAAGGAATAATGGTATTTGTGAGGCGAAAGGGCTTTGGAAGGGTAGTTTGCTCAAGATGTGGATATGTTCATATGTGTAAAAACTGTGATGTTGCTATGACATACCATGTAAATTCTAAAACTTTTAAATGCCACGTGTGTGGATATGAAGAAAAAGCTTTTGACAAATGCCCTGTCTGTGGTGGTCAGCTGAAGATAGTCGGTGTTGGTACAGAGAGAATAGAAAAGCAGCTTAAGAAGTTTTTCCCTGATAAGGTAATTGAAAGAGCAGATAGAGAGATTCTTTCCCGTCCCGAACAGATAATAGAAATTTTGGATAAGTTTTCCCGGGGTGATGTTGATATATTAGTGGGAACTAAGTTGATTTCAAAAGGAATAAACGTTCCAAGAGTGGGATTGATGGTAATTGTTGATGTTGATGGACTTTTGGCGATTCCCGATTTTTCTTCAAGACTCAGGGCATTTCAGATTCTTATTCAAGCAATTGGAAGGAGCGGGAGAGAAGGTGGGGGAAAGTCTATTGTTCAGCACAGAGGAATGGATGAAGAGCTTTTAGAGTATGTTTCGAAAGTGGATATAGAGGGATTTTATGGGGTGGAATTTGAAAGAAGGAAACTTTTTGATTATCCTCCTCATAAAGATTTAATTCAGGTTCTTTACAGCTCCTATGATAAAAAGCTGTCAGAAAGTATTATTAAAAAAGTTGCAAGTGATATAAAAGGGTGTGAAATATTTGGTCCATCTGAGTATCCCATTCCGAGAATAAAAGGAAAGTACACTTACCACTTTGTTGTAAAGACCAAAAATGTGAGAAAGTGCTTGGACAAAATAAATAATTCTGTTAAAGTTGTGGAGAAGAAGGGATGGAAGATATATGTAAATCCCCCATCACTTTACTACACTTAGGTGTTATAATAAGGGTAGCCTAACAAAGGAGGTATAAAGATGCTGGAGGTTAAAAATCTTGCTGTTAAGCTGGAGGATGGGGAAGAGATACTTAAAGGAGTTAATATAGATGTAGGGGACAAAGAGATAGTTGTGATAATGGGCCCAAATGGTTCAGGAAAATCGACTCTTGTTAATGCGATAATGGGAAATGAAAAATATAAAGTTATTGATGGAGATATACTGTTTGAAGGAAAGAGTATAAAAGATCTTCCTACTCATGAGAGGGCAAAGAGAGGAATATATGTTTCCTTCCAGAATCCTCCTGAGATAGAGGGTATAAGGCTTTCTTCCTTTATACCGATGGTTCTTCAAAGGTTTCATCCTGAGGATAATACATCTATTCCAAAACTTAGAAAGTTGATGAAGGAATCCTTTGAGATAGTGGGGCTAAATGAAAGTTTCCTTTCAAGGTACATAAATGTAGGTTTTTCCGGGGGAGAGAAAAAGAGGGCAGAGATGGCTCAACTTTATATAGTTAAGCCAAAGCTTGCCATCCTTGATGAAATAGATTCAGGGCTTGATGTAGACGCTCTTAAGGTGATATCAAAAATAATAAATGATCTAAAAGAATCTGGAACTTCTTTTCTTTTAATAACTCACAATCCCAGGCTTCTTCATCATATCGAAGATTCACGGGTTTATGTTATGGTTAACGGTATGATCTTAAAGGAAGGAGATAAGTCACTGGCGTTTGAGGTAGAGGAGAAAGGTTATGAGGCGGTGATTAGATGAACGATGTTAGAAGAATAAAAGAAGCTTTTGAAAGCAGGGTTGTAGAAAGGCTCGATACAGAATACGAGGTTCTTATTCCAGGGCTTAACGAGGATGTTGTTAAGGAGATATCAAAGGTGAAAGATGAACCTGAGTGGATGGAAGCCATCAGGCTTAACTCACTGGAAATCTTTAAGAAGAAAAAAGATCCCCGTTTTGGCCCAACTCTTGAAGAGATAGATTATGATAAAGTAGTTGCTTATGCTAGGCCTGGAGCTAAAAAAACGAGGAGCTGGGATGAAGTTCCGGAGGAGATAAAGGAAGCCTTCGACAAATTAGGAATTCCAGAAGCTGAAAGAAAAATACTTGCTGGTGTTGAAGCACAGCTTGACTCAGAAGTCGTTTACTCACATGTTAAAAAGGTATTTGATAAACTTGGAATAATTTTCACTGATATGGACACCGCCATTAGAAAATATCCAGACCTTGTGAAAAAGTATTTCATGAAAATAGTTCCTCCAACTGACCATAAATTTGCAGCTTTGCATGGAGCCTTGTGGAGTGGTGGAGCATTCCTTTATGTCCCAAAAGGTGTAAAGGTTCCGATGCCTTTACAATCTTTCTTTATGGTGAATCTTCCTTCCATGGGACAGTTTGAACACACGATAATAATAGTTGATGAAGGAGCTGAAGCTACCTACATAGAGGGATGTTCAGCACCTCTTTATGGTGTACATAACCTGCATGCCGGAGTTGTTGAAGTTTATGTGATGAAAGGAGCGAAACTCAAATATCTTACCATACAAAACTGGAGCAAAAGTGTTTTCAATATGGAAACAAAAAGAGCGGTTGTAGAAGAAGAAGGAATTATGGAATGGATTTCTGCTTCTTTTGGTAGCTACAAGTCGATGGTTTATCCTTCTGTTATATTAAAAGGGAAAAATAGCCACGCTAATGTCATATCTGTAAGCTTAACTGGAAAAGATCAACATATAGACGCTGGAACGAAGGTTTATCATATAGCGCCGGATACAACTTCCACCATTTCTTCAAAAAGTATAAGTATGGCCGGGGGATGGGGTGTATTTAGAGCACTTTTGAGGATTTCTAAGGGTGCGAAGGGTGCAAAGAGTTCCGTTGAATGTACCTCAGTTATGATGGATAACGAGTCGAGATCAGATACGGTTCCTATACTGGAGATCTTAGAGCAAGATAGCGATGTGGGACATGAAGCCAGAATAGGAAGAATATCAGATGAAGAAATTTTCTATCTGATGAGTAGAGGACTTTCTGAAATGGAAGCAAAAACATTGATAATTAGAGGCTACATGGAACCTGTTATAGAAGAGCTCCCTCTGGAATACGCGATTGAGATAAATAGACTTATAAGCATGGAAATAGAAGGCAGCATAGGGTGAGGTGGTTGATGTGGTAAGAGCATTTGAACTTGTTCATGGCAGGTTTAAATCAATAGTTAGAACTCCAGATAATATAAAACTTTATGATTACAATGAAGAGATAATAAAAAATCTTCCGAATAGTTCTTTTAGATTGGATCTTTTTAAAGAGTATGAAAATATGGCTTTTCCAGTGTGGAAGAGGCTTAATATGGAAGGGATTTCTCTTCCTGCTAAACCACCGGAGGGAGAATTTATAACAAATGCCAAATCCATTGATGAATGTGATGATCTTAACATTATAAAAGAATACGATTTTGAGGGAAGTGATAGAAAGTATGTTCTTCTTGCTGATATTTTCCATACATCTGGAGTCTGTTTTATAGGGGATGGAGAAGTTTCTGTTAAGTTAAATAAAGATTCTATTGATACAAATATATTTATAGTCAATGGCAACTCAAAGATAAGAAGAATTTTTGATGGAAATTTTAGAATCACCAACTCAAGATTTGTTGTTAAAAGAAACTCAAAGCTTTATCTTGAAGATCTTTCCTTTATCTCTGATGTAGGAATTGAAAATATATTCTTTTACCTTGAGGAAAATGCAGTTGTTGAATACAACGCATTAAATGTTTCTGAAGGAAAAGTTGCAGAGGCAGTTTTTGTGATTGGTGAGGAATCCTCAAAGATGGTAATAAATCCTAGGATTGCATCGAGCGGGATAACTGATGTTTTATACTTTTCGAGATCAGATATTGGAAATAAGATGCATGTAAACGGTCATGGAGTTTCTGCTTCAAATGGGAAGATAATCTTTCGAGGAATAATGGATATAAAAAAAGGAGCAGTCTCTGGAGATTATTCAGAAAAATTCCATACGCTTCTTTTGGATGAAAATTCTACTTTTGAAGCTATACCATCACTTTATGTGGAAGAGAAAGAGCTTTCTGCCCAGCATGGAGCGTCCTCTTCTCCTATTCCAGATGATGAATTATTTTATCTCATGTCAAAAGGTTTTGAACTGGAAGAATCGAAGGTGATGATAGCTCGAGGATTCCTTCTTGATGTTGATTTTTCCCAGAAAGCTGAATATTTTGTAAAAAGGTTATTAAAATAGTGATAAAATAAACTATGTTATAGAGACCATCAGATAGACAAAGGGGGAAAGGAAATTGATTGATGTAAGAAGAGATTTTCCTTATCTTGAAAGAGAAATAATTTATCTTGATAATGCAGCAACCACACAAAAGCCTTTTCAGGTGATAGAGGCTATATCGAATTTTTATAGAAAGCATAATGCGAACATTCACAGAGGAATTCATACGTTATCTGTGGAAGCAACAGATATGTACGAAAAAGCGAGGGAAAGAGTAGCGGAATTTATAGGAGCCAGCGGAAAAGAACTTATTTTTACGTACGGTGCAACCTCTTCTATCAACTTTCTTGCAGAAAATCTGCTTTTTTCAGGTATCCTTAAAGAGGGTGATGTTGTTGTACTTACTTTGCTTGAACATCATTCAAATATCTTGCCCTGGCAGAGATTAAAAAGATTCGGAATTTCTTTAAGATTTGTTGATGTTGATAGCAAAGGAGTTCTTAAAGAGGGTGATGTTATAGAAGCTCTTGATGGTGCAAAACTTTTGAGTATAACAGGTCTTTCCAATGTAACGGGTCAGAAGGTAAATATTGATATGATAAAAGAAGCTGTGAAAAAAAGGGGAGTACTTATTCATGTAGATGGAGCACAACTTATTCCACATTCTCCTTTCGATGTGGAAGGAATAGATTTTCTTTCCTTCTCCGCACATAAGATGCTTGGGCCTACTGGAATAGGTGCACTTTATGTATCGGAAACTTTTCTTGATAAGCTTGAACCTTTCTTCGTTGGTGGCGGAATGATAGATAGGGTAACGATTCAAGAGAGCACTTTTGCAAAACCCCCGGAAAAATATGAAGCAGGCACTCCCAATATAGCTGGTGCAGTTGGTTTTGCAGCTGCAGTTGATTACCTTGAGAAGTTTGGGATGAAAAATGTTGAAGAACATGAAAGAGAACTTGTAAATTATGCTATTGATAAACTTAAAGAGCTTCCATATGTGACTTTGTATGGACCTCTTGATGAGCGCCATACATCTATAATTTCTTTCAATGTGGAAGGTGTGCATCCGCATGATGTTGCTCATATCCTTGATGAAGAATTTAAGGTGGCAATAAGGACCGGCCATCATTGTGCGCAACCTTTGATGAGAAAATTAAAAGCTGTTGCAACATGCAGAGCAAGTTTTTATCTTTACAACACAAAAGAGGAAGTTGATAAGCTTATAGAAGGTCTTAAGAGGGTGAAAGAGTGGATTGGATGAAGGAGCTTTATTCTGAAGTGGTTTTAACATAGTCTAAAGATCCTAATTACAGAGGAAAGATAGAGAATGCAATAAAAGGTTATGATATGAATGAATCCTGTGGTGATGAGATAACTTTGTATGTTAAGGTGGAAGACAATAAGATAAAAAATGCAGCTTTTGAGGGTCAAGGATGCGTGGTTAGTATGGCATCTGCTGCGATTTTGGTTAAACTTATAAGAGGAAGAAGTATCGAGGAAGTTAAAAACATATTAGATAATGTGAAAAAAATGGCAAAAGGTGAGAATTTTGATGAAGATTTGCTGGGAGATCTTGTTGTATTTTCTAATATTTCTGATATTCCTCAGAGATCAAAATGTTTCCTTTTGGCATGGAGTATTTTAGAAAGACTTTATGATGAAATGGCGAAGCAGGGAAGAGTTAGGGAGGGATAAAATTGAAGAAAATTCTGGTATTTGCCTTTGTGTTTTTGTTAATAGGTGTAGTTTACTCAGCTAAATACCGCATTGGCTTGACAGGAGATTTTCCTGTTTATACCTTAGAATCTACACCTTTAGAAGCTTCAATGATGGGAGCTCAGTTTGATTTTGTTCTTATATCTCCTGGAAATGTTCAAATGGGATTTGGGCTTGGATATGAGATGGTGTCCGCCGATGCGGGCTTCCTTGGAACTCCAGTAGATCATTCTTTAGAACTATATTCTGTTGCAAGCTTCAAATCAGAACTTTCCAGCACTTTTGACCTTCTTGTAATATCCCGTGGTGGTATGTCGGTTCCAAATCATGACTTTTCATTAAGTGGATATTTTGTAGAAGTTAGCGCAGACCTTGTGTATTACTTTAAGTGGTTCTATGTTTTGGCTGGGCTGTCAATAAAAAGCTATGCTTTTGGTGATGCGGCGATTACATTTATTCCAATAAAATTGGGATTTGGAGGCGAATACTGAGTTTGAATGAATCTTTAGAGCTTCTGGAATTTGATGAGGTAAAAAGGTTATATACAAAGTACTGCTTCTCGGAAGGTGGAAAGGAAAAAATATTGGCTCTTCAGCCAAATGAAGATCCATGGAGTGAGCTTTCTTTAATAGAAGATACATTAAAAACCCTCCGTTTTTTTGAGTTTCCCACTTACTATGATTACAATATAAAACTTTTAATTGATAAAGTAGAATCAGGACAAATTTTGGAACCAGGAGAGCTTTTAAGAATAAGGGATTTCATAAGTGGCTGCAGCGCTTTTAAAGAAATTGGCAGGAAGCTTGACGCCTCACGCCTTAAGTTAAAACTCTTAGAAATAAAGGAGCTCCCGGATATACTGAACGAGATAAATAGAGTAGTGTCGGAAGATGGAGATATAAAGAATAACGCATCGAAAAAGTTAAAGGAAATCAGAGAAGAAAAAAGAAGAATAAATTCTCAATTAAAGAGACTTTCTGAGAATGTGAAAGACAAATATAGACAGTTTCTCCAGGATGAAATAATAGTTTTTCGTGATGGCAGGTATCTTCTTGCAGTTAAGTCTTCATACAGACCTAAGGTTAAGGGTATTGTTCATTATTCTTCATCAACGGGTATGACTCTTTATATTGAACCAGAAGAGTTGATACCCTTTAACGATAGAAGAAAAATCCTGGATGAAGAAGAAAGAAGAGAAATAAATAGAATATTAAGAGAAGTGACTACAAAAATTCTTTCTAAAATGGAGACTATTAAAAAAGACCTGTCAATAATTTCTCACATAGATTCTCTTTATGCAAGGGCTATGTATGCTTTGAATGAAGATGCCAGTATTATATACCCTATTAAAAGCCGGGAAATAGAGCTCATAAACGCAAAACATCCTTTGATTCCTGATGATAGAGTCGTTCCAATTAATGTGAAGATAGGAAGAGACAAAAATGGCCTTATTATAACCGGCCCGAATATGGGTGGAAAGACCGTGACTTTGAAAACAATAGGCCTTTTTACAGCACTTGTTATGTCAGGTTTTCCTGTAAAAGCTGATCCAGATAGCAAGGTATCTATGTTCAAAAAGATACTGGCTGATATAGGTGAGGAGCAGAACATACAGCTTTCTTTATCAACTTTTTCCTCACATATGAAAAGAATATCTAAAATATTAGAGAAAGCTGATGAAAATTCCCTAATTTTAATAGATCAGCTTGGAACGGGAACCGATCCGGTAGAAGGTTCTGCACTTGCATTAGCAATTGTTGAAGAGTTAATAAAAAAGGGATGTAAATTTGTTGTTACAACTCATATGACGCCTTTAAAGCTTTTTGCCATAGAGAGAGAAGAAGTTGAGAGCGCCTCAGTTGAGTTTGACCCTCGGACTCTCAAGCCTACCTATCATGTTCTAATGGGAGTTCCAGGAGCTTCTCATGCTTTTGAAATAGCTTCTTCTCTTGGCATTGATGGTGAGATAATAGAAAGGGCACGTCGTTATATGAGTGGCGGCAGTGTTGAAGTGGAATCTATAATAAGAAAGCTTCAGGAAGAAGTCAGGAATTTAAAGATAGAGAAAAGAAGGGTGGAAGAAGAAAAGGAAAAGCTTGAAAAAGAGCGGGAGAAGTATGAAAGGGAGTATAAAAAGCTAAAAGATTCGAAAATAGAGGAGATAGATTATCAACTGAAAGATTTAACAAATCAGGTAGATGATGTTATGAAAAAATTAGAAAAAGCAATACATGTGTTAAAGGAAAAGAATATAGATGACCTTAAAAAGGTTGTTAAAGACCTCCACGATGAGAAAAAAAGGCTCAGGAAAATTAATCTTCCATCTTCGATGGACCGGGTAAAGGAAGGAGATTATGTAAGGTTAAAAGGAGGAACATCTATAGGTAAAGTGATAGATGACAAAGGAGACACAGTTTTTGTTGATTTTGGAACAATGAAGGTGGAGCTTCCAAAAACATCTTTGGAGGTAGCAAAAGCACCACAGCCAAAGAGAACGTTGACCAACATCAATGTTTCAAAAAATATTCTTGAAAAACCAGAAATTGATATAAGAGGCCTTACAGTTGAGCAGGCAGAACCCATTGTGATAAATTTTATTGATAAGCTTGTATTATCAGATTTTGAAAAGGGCTACATAATTCACGGTAAAGGTACAGGAAGGCTTGCGGCTGGAGTATGGCAGATTTTAAGACGGGATCCAAGAGTTAGAAGTTACAGATTTGGAACACCAGGTGAAGGTGGTACAGGAGTAACTGTTGTGGAGGTGTGAAAGTGATATTTGCTTTAGATGTAGGTACAAGAAAGGTGGCGGGTTTAATAGCTGATAGGGAAGGAGAGAAATTGAAAGTATATGATATAGAGGTTCTCGAACATGAAAAAAGGGCGATGATTGATGGGGCTGTTCATGATGTGGAAAGAGTTGCAATAACTGTAAATAGGGTTAAAAAGCTTTTAGAGGAGAGAAACGAAATAAAATTAACCGAGGTTGCTATAGCATTGGCAGGAAGATTTTTAAAAACTTTAGTTGGAGAAGCTGCTATTGATATTTCTGATAAAAAGGAAATAGCCGAGGAAGATGTAAATCACCTTGAGATAACAGCTGTAAAGGATGCTATGAAAGATGTGAACCCCGATGAAATGTTTTGCGTTGGTTATTCTGTCCTTTCTTATGAACTTGATGGTGCATGGATGATGAATTTAACGGGGCATAGAGGGAAAAAAGCGTCGGTTAAAGTTATTGCGGCATTTCTACCCGTTCAGGTTGTAGATGCTATGAGTTCCGTTATGAACAGAGTAGGGCTTAAAATAACCCACATGACTCTTGAGCCCATAGCAGCAATCGAGGTAGCTGTTCCTGAGGAAGTTAGGCTCTTAAATATTGCTCTTGTTGACGTAGGGGCTGGAACGTCGGATATTGCCATATCAAACGACGGAATAATAACTGCTTACGGTATGGTGCCGAAAGCAGGGGATGAGCTGACTGAGGCAATCGCGAAGGAATTTTTGCTGGATTTTTATACTGCAGAGTTCGTAAAAAGGCATCTCAGAGATTACGAAGAATTTGAAGTGAAAGATGTTCTTGATGCAGAAAAAATTATAAAAAAAGATGAGATAATGAAAGTGTTGGAACCAGTTATTAATGAGATAACATCTGAAATATCAAAAGAAATAATCGAGCTTAATGGTAAACCTCCAAAGGCTATAATGGTTGTTGGTGGTGGAGCGAAGGTTCCTGGATTTGTAGAAAAGTTTGCAGAAATGCTTGGACTTCCCAGAAATAGAGTTTCACTAAAATCGGTTGAAAATTTACCTTCTATTGAAGATCATACAGGGAAGCTTGTTGGTAGTGATATGGTAACTCCTGCAGGAATAGCAAAAAGTGCTCTTTTTGGCAAAGGTTCTGTATTTTCCAGGGTTTATGTAAATGGCCAGCCTGTAAAATTGATGGGGCTTGGAGGGAAATACACCGTTATGCAGGTTCTTCTGCAAGCTGGTTATGATCTTGGTGAAATAATTGGTATGCCATCGCCTGCGCTTGTTTATGAGGTCAATGGTAAGGTTAAAAGCTATAGAGGTTTAGAAAGCAAAGTTAAAATAATCGTTAATGGAAAAGAGGCCAATACAAGAGATTTAATAGAGCATGGTGATAGAATAGAAATTGAGAGGGTGCAAAATGGAGAATATAAGCCCCCTACTGTGAGAAATGTTATTGATAAAGTTAAAGTAAAGTTTTATGATGGTTACATGGAAATTCTGCCGAAATTCCTTGTAAATGGGGAAAAGGTTTCTGAAGAATATGAAATTAAAGATGGAGATAAAATTGAACATGAGATATTCGTGCCGGTAAAACTTATAAAAGAGAGGATAAAAGAGAACTTCAGGGTAGAGATAAACGGTAGAATAATCTATCCTGATGTTGATATTAAGCTTTTAAAAGGAAAGAAAGTATTGGGAGATAACGATGAAGTTAAAGTTGGAGTAGAAATCTCTGCAGAAATGGAAAGAAAACTTAAAGTAAAGGATATAATTGCAGCTACATCCAATGAAAGAAATGTTATTCGTGTTAAGTTCAATGGAAAAGAGGTAGTTTTACCTCTTGTAGAATATGAAGTGTACGCTGATGGCAAGAAATTGTCACCTGGGGATTTTGTAGAAAAGGATATGAAGTTAACGATTCAAAGCAAAAAACTTGTTCCAATGGTAGCAACACTTTTGGCTAATTTGAATCTGGACATGAGTGGTTTTTCAAGGTATAAGATATACAAGAATGGTGTTGAAGTTGGATTTGCGGAGTTTTTGAACGATGGTGATGAGGTAGAATTCATAGAGGAGGGATAGAAGTGACAGTTGTGATGCTCGTTATCCATGTGGTTATTGGACTTGGTCTTATCTGGATGGCACTTCAGCAGATGAGCAAGAATGTCGAACTTGGAGGAGCCTTTGGAGGAGGGGCCGCTTATGCGCATTTTGGAAGAAAAAAAGGTCTTGATACGGGTGAAAAAATAACTGCTGTATTGGGAGCTGCGTTCTTTATCACTTCTCTTCTTACAGCATTTGTTCTCAAGTAATGTGTTTTGTTTTTCAGGAAGTATGGAGGGGAAAAATATGGGGCCAGAAGAGCAGCTTGAAATCCTGAAAAGAAATGTGGTAGATCTTGTTAGTGAAGAGGAACTTCTTGAAAGATTGAAAGAAGGAAGAGCGCTTAATGTGAAGCTTGGCGTTGATCCATCAAGGCCGGATCTTCATCTGGGCCACGCAGTTGTTTTGAGAAAACTCAGGGAATTTCAGGATTTAGGTCATCATGTTATATTGATAATAGGTGATTTTACGGGAATGATAGGTGATCCTTCAGGCAGAAATGAAACTCGTCCAATGTTGACTGAAGAAGAAGTTAAAGAAAATGCCAGAAGTTACGCGGAGCAGGCATTTAAAATCCTGGATCCTGAGAAAACGGAGCTTCGCTACAACAGTGAATGGCTTGCTCCAATGAGATTTGCCGATGTTATAAAACTTGCTTCTAAATACACAGTTGCACGGATGCTCGAAAGGGATGATTTCAGCAAAAGATTCAAGGAAGGTGTTCCAATATCGATAGCAGAATTTCTTTACCCCCTGGCTCAAGCTATGGATTCTGTGGCTGTAAAGGCTGATGTAGAACTTGGTGGAACGGATCAGCTTTTTAACCTTCTTGTTGGAAGAAAAATAATGGAAGAATCCGGTTTAAAACCGCAGATAGTTATGACAATGCCCATAGTAGAAGGAACTGATGGAAAAATGAAGATGAGTAAGAGTTACGGTAATTACATTGCTTTCAATGATACACCAAAGGATATGTTTGGAAAATTAATGTCCATACCTGATGACCTTATAACAAAGTACATGAGACTTTTAACTGATATACCAATAAATGAAATCGAAAGATATGAAAGGGAAATGAAAGAGAAGAGAATAAATCCAAGAGATGTAAAAATGCTTCTTGCGTATGAAATCACGAAACACTTTTATGGTGAGGATGAAGCCGAGAAAGCGAAAGAAGAATTCATAAATGTTTTTTCTAAAAAAGAACTTCCATCTGATATGGATGAAGTGGAGGTGATAAATGGAGAAAGCATGGTGAATCTCCTTGTAAGAATTGGTGCAGCATCCAGTAAGAGTGAAGCTAAACGGCTTATTAATCAAGGTGGAGTAAAGTTGGATGGAGAGAGGATTCCAGATATAAAATATTCATTAAATATTAATGAAGAGAGAGTTCTAAAAGTTGGTAAAAGGAAGTTTTATAAACTTATTCCAAAAAGTTGACGCAGAAATCTTGCATGAAAAGAAAAAAAGATGTTATAATTGTTCAAGGTTGAACATAAAAGAAGGGGGGAGGTAGTAATTATGAAAAGAGTGTTTATTCTTGGTGTGATTTTAGCAGCAGCAACTGTACTATTAGCATCTTCTTTTAGTGATGTTCCGTCCGATCACTGGGCAGCTGTATATATAAGCAAGCTGGTAGACGCCGGAATAGTCAATGGTTATCCTGATGGTACATTCAAAGGGAGAAACAATCTAACAAGGTATGAGATGACGGCATTTATTTCAAGAACCATTGATTACATGCAAAAAGTGCTTGATGTACGGACAGCGTCCCTTGAAAATGATATCGCTCTTGTTAATGCAAAGACAAAAACCCTTCAGGGCGATGTAGAAATGCTCAAAAACAGTTTAGCATCACTTGCAAAAACTGTTCTCAGGCTTAATCAAAAGGTGGCATCAGCAGCATCAGACGAAGAATGTGAAGCTTTAAAGAAAAAGTTTGATAGTCTTGAAAAGAGCTTTGCGAGATTTAGAAAAGGAACGTACACGGATGTGAAGCTTGTTAAAGAAAGTATAACAAATATTAACCAGAAGATAGCAGATGTTGAAAGTAAAGTAGCGGATGCCGAGAATAAAGCAGCAGATGTTGAAGCAAGGCTTGACGATACCGTGGCTTATCTTTATGATGAGATTGACAGCACAAAAGAGCAAGTCAATTTGGTAACCGAAGGTCTTCAGGCTCTTAGAGAAGACATGGAAAGTGAAATTGACAATAAGGTTTCTGCTCTTGATGGGAAAATTTCAGATCTCGACAAAAAACTTTCTGACCTTAAGTACAACACTTTAACTGATATGGAATTTGTAAAGAAAGGTGTTATGAGTAATGCAAAGAACGTAGGAACGCTTCTTAAGAAGGCTTCTGCTCTTGAAAGTGACGTTACAGCACTCCAAAAGGAAGTAGAAAGCCTTAAAGAAAAATTTGCCGAAAGCGAACAGGTAATGAAAGTGCAAGAAGGAAAAATTTCTGGTCTTGAAACAAGGGTGACAACTTTGAGCCAATACGCGAAGGAAATAGAAGCAAAAACACTTAAAAACCAGGAGGCTATTAAGAAGAATGAAGAAAGTGTTAAAGGAGTGGATACTAAAGCAACTGTTAGCATGGCTTTAGGAGCGTCAGGATCTGTCTTAGCTGTAATAGCTCTTCTTAAGGTATTTGGTGTGTTTTAATTGATCCTTGAAAAATTGGTTTAAGGGGTTTACAATATCTTCAAACTAAGTTTTTAACGAATATCATTTATGGGGGAGGTAGAGAGGCATGCGTAAACTTTTGGTGGTACTTTTGGCTTTGGTGGTAGGAGTATTTCTTTATGCAGAGAACGTTACGGTTAGCTGGAGTGGAAGTGCGAAGTTCACCTTGACAGTTGATGAGAACGGAGCAGATATTGATGGGTCAATTGATGTTGATGTAACGTGGGCTCCAAGTGCTTTCTCTGCAGCTGCTGGAAAAGTATCCGCTTCCTTTGGGCTTGGATTTGGCGGAGGGGCATCTTTGAGTGAGCTTACCTTCGACGGTGAACTTTTGAAAGTTTCTTACGTGCCAGGAGCAGCAAGCTTGGGAAGCTACCTTTTCACTGGAAAAGATAATGATGGAGACGGATATCTTGACGGTGTAGGTTCTGATTATGCTTCCTTCACATTAAAAGCAGTTGATTTCTTGACAGTTTACTATGTGGATATTCTCGATTCAGAGGTTAATACCAACGCTGGCACTCCTGCAGAAGCATCTTACTTTGATGATTTTGTTGGTGTAACACTTTCTCAGGATCTTGGAGTATTTGATCTTTCAGCTGCTGGAGCTTTCTATGATTCAGACGCTACCAATGTATCCAGTGCTTATGAATATGGTGCAGAAGTTTCACTTGAAGGAGCAGAAGCTCTTGATGGACTCAGCCTTTGGGTTGGTTTTGGAAATTCAACGGCTTCTGGAACGGTTTATGGTGTAACAGCTTCTTACAAGTATTCTCTTGATGTAGATATTGTAACAGTTGGAGTTGCTCCATCTGTTAAATACAGTGAGGGGCTCAACACATTGGTATACTCCAGCTTCACAGACGGAAAGGTAGTTTCTGCGGAAGTAACAGTGGATGTTGCAGTTGACCCAGTTACCTTGGGATTAGAAGTAACACCGGAATATGATCTTGAAGCTTCCACACCACTTTCAGTTTACTTCGATGCGACTCTTGGTGTAAAAGTTGATCCAGTGTCTGCAAGTGCAGAATTTGAAGTTCCTGATGTTTTGACTTTTGCTGACAGCTGGAACGTTAGCGGAAATGTCACAGTGGATGTTGCCCCAGTTAGCGTTGCAGCAAATGTTCTTTACTTGAATGATGGAAGCTTTGGATACAATGCTAGCGTTAGCCTGGCTGTGGAAGAAGGCCTTGATGCAACAGTATTCTATGGGACACTCTTTGATGCCGATGCAGACGGAGTTGCTAATATAAACACGGACGCTCAGTGGTACGCACAGCTCAGCTACAGCGTAAGCTTCTGATTTGGAGAAAATATTTAGTTAAGAAGCCCCGCCTTGTGGCGGGGTTTTTGTTTTTTAAAAGGGTGCCATTGAGAGGATAAAATGATAGATTAAGGAATGTTTACTTTTCGTTTTGAATAGATGGCGCACGTTTCACGAAAGTTTTTATGAAAAAAGGGGGGAGAATATGAAGCTTGACCTCGCAAGGAAGCCTACACCGCTTGAGAAAGTTCATGTCAGAGGGAAAACGGTTTTTGTAAAAAGGGATGACTTGACAGAGTTTGTTGCCAGTGGGAATAAGATAAGAAAGCTTGAATACCTTCTTGGAGAAGCTGTTTCTATGGGTGCTGATGTTGTCATGACTTGCGGTGCTGTTCAATCCAATCATGCAAGGGCAACAACATATCTTTCCATAAAACTTGAAAAAAAACCAGTGATATTTTTAAAAGAGTGGCATCCAGGGAAGAGTAGCGGCAACTTCCTTTTAGATACCGTTATGGGAGCGGAGATTCATGTTGTCACACCGGAAGAATACGAAGAGATAGACAGGATAATGGAAGATTATGCCAAGAAACTGGAAAAAGAAGGAAAAAAAGCTTATATAATCCCTGAAGGTGGCTCCAGCGCAACGGGTTCAAAGGGATATGTTGATATGGTTCATGAATTATCAAAACAGATAGATTTAAACGAGGTTGATGCTATTTATGTTGCGACAAGCAGCGCTGGCACCCATGCAGGTATACTGGCAGGCTTAAAAATTCTCGGATACAGAAATGTTGAGGTTAGAGGTGTTGTTGTCCACAGAAAGCCAAAGGAAGTCGTTATTGAAAGAATAAGATCAATTTTAACTGAACTTGGAGTTGACGATGATGGTATAATTCTTGTTGGTGGATTTGAAGGTCCTGATTATGCCATTCCGACAGAAAAGGATGTCCAGATGATAAAAGATGCTGGAAAAAGTGGTATAATTCTTGATCCTGTGTATACCGCAAAAGCTTTCAGAGGAATGATGGAGACTATGGGGGATAAAGAGAAAGTGATATTCGTGCATACTGGTGGTACATTTGGACTTTTTGCACAAAATAGCATTTTGGAGGGTTGATAGATGAGTAAAACATGGCTTTACACCTTGATGTTCATTGTAATTATACTTGTGGTGATGGAACTCATACCGCTTTTTATGGGGAAGCCCTTCTATTATGAATCCTCGAAGCTTTTGTTTGAGTTCTCGGGTGCCGACGCAACAGTTACATCGACAACTGCCGTCTATGTAAAGGATGCAAAAAGAGTGAAGGATATAGAAAATTCGTGCAATCCTGATAAAATGGAATTGGGAGAAAATGAGCTTAAGAACTTAAAAGGACTCTTTGGAGAAAATGTAAAGTTCAAATACTTCGGCTGTCATTCAAAAAGGCTTTCTGAGAATGAAGTTCAGATAGAGGAAATTTACTACATGGAAAACCTTGGAAAGGTTGACGGCGATAAAGTGGTCATAGAATTTGGAAAGAAGATAGATAAGATTCCAACGAATTCTAAAATAATATACATGCTCCCTTCAAATGCTAAGGTTTTGAACGCAGATCCCGAGCCAGGCTCAGAAAATGGCAATGTGCTTGAGTGGGATTTCAATGCGGGTGAAAGTTTGGTTTTCCCGAAAGTTGAATATGAAAAATGAGCAGGGAAGTTAAAAAAGCAGCTGAAGAATTTTTGGAGATTTTGAAATCTTCTGAAAATGCTTATGTTTTAACTGGTGCTGGGGTCTCAACCCCCAGTGGTATACCTGATTTTAGAGGAAAGGATGGGATATATAAAACTATCCCAATAGATATTTTTGATGTTGATAAATTCTTTAAGGATCCGGAACGCTACTATAAATTCCATAAAGAGCGCTTACTGAGTTTTAAATCGGCAGAAACAAATATAGTTCATAAAGTTCTTGCAGAGATGGAAGAGAAAGGTTTGATAAAAGCTTTAATAACACAGAACATAGATGGATTGCATCGGAAAGCAGGATCAAAAAATGTTATAGAGCTTCATGGAAGTATGGACAGTTATGTGTGCACAAAGTGCGGAAAAGTTTATGAATCTGAACATGTAGAGAAAGTTTTAATGAAAAAAGAAATAGTTCCCATGTGTGAGGAGTGTGGTGGCATACTAAAACCAGATGTTGTGTTTTTTGGTGAAGCTCTTCCAGAAGAGGCTTTGATGAAAGCATATTCCGTAGCAGAGGAAGCGGATCTTTCGATAGCTATAGGGACATCGCTTGTTGTTTATCCTGCTGCACTGTTTCCGAGAATAACAGTGGAGCATGGTGGGAAACTCGTTATTGTTAATTTGGGAGAAACAGGGCTTGATAATATAGCATACAGGAAATATAATTTCGAACTAACGGAGTTTTTCAGAGAGGTTAAAAGTCTTCTGGAGGCGATTTGAGTGGATCCAGTAACATTTTTTGTTATTGCAGGAACGATAGCTACTGTTACATTTAGCTGGGCCAATTTTTTGATGAATACTAAGTTGAAGAAAGAAGAAGATCTTGATGAGGCGGAACAGAGAATACTTGAACTCATGGGAAGGTTCAAGTATGTTTCTAATTTGAGGCTTGAAATGCTTGATAAAAAGATAGATGAGATAAAGAAGGTTATAAGGGAAGCCAACGAGGTGTATTCTACATTGACAGTAAAAATAACAGATCTTATGAGGTTAAAAGAAGATTTCATAAATGTTGAGGAGGAATTGAACAGCAATAGTAAAGTTTCCGGGAAGGAAAAAGAAGTTAAGGAAATTGTGGATCATGAGAGTTTTGAAGATAAGAATACTGAAATTTTGGATGAAGATAAAGAAGAAGATATTGAAACAAACATAGAAAAAAAGATATTATCTTTGCATGATGAAGGATACACGGATGTTGAAATAGCGAAAAAACTTGGAGTTGGTGTGGGAGAAGTCCAGCTGATGATA
The DNA here is from genome assembly GCA_021161105.1 of Thermotogaceae bacterium. Classification (GTDB taxonomy): domain Bacteria; phylum Thermotogota; class Thermotogae; order Thermotogales; family Thermotogaceae; genus JAGHBG01. The sequence continues at coordinate 22,942 of JAGHBG010000027.1, forward strand.
GGGCTTTTCAGACGCGGCCGATAAAAAATCTTTCTATTCCATCCAGATCTTTTATAAACCCGACATCTTGAAATAGGTTTTTGATCACCTTTTTATCCTCTTCCTTTCCTGAAAATTCCATTATAACTGTCCAGTTTTTTCCAAAATATCTTTGCTTGAATTCTTTATAAAAGTCGAGTGATGATTCGCCATAAAAGAACGCTTCTTTTGGTTCAAAAAGGGCTTCTTCTGGAAGCCTGAATTCTGGTTCCACATAGGGAGGATTGCTGACAACAAGTTCAATTTCATCAAGCTTATCTTTAAAAGGTTCCAGAAATTCTCCTTGTTTTACATTTACAAGCCTGTTTACACCATGTTTCTTTGTATTTTTTGCTGTCACATTAACCGCTTTTTGTGAAATGTCAGTAGCATAAATTTTTGCTTTTGAGTAATATGCTATGGAAACAGCTATAGCTCCACTGCCGCAACCTGTTTCTGCCACAGTTTTTATGCTGTTATTTTTGATGTATTCAATCGCAATCTGTACCAGGGTTTCAGTCTCCGGCCTTGGAATGAAGATTCCTTCTTCTACATGGAAGTCAAGCCCCATGAATTCCTTTTTATTTACTATATAAGCCAGTGGATAACCACTTTTTCTTTTATTTATAAGATCTTTAATTTTTCTTGCTATATCATTCTCGATTGAGTCATCTAAATGAGACAGGACCCATGCTTTGTCTTTTTTCAATATATGGGATATAAT
>JAGHBG010000067.1 GCA_021161105.1 Thermotogaceae bacterium
ACCATGTGTTTTCCTTCAAGGGTTCTTTCACTGTATATTCAGTTTTATTGAGACCTTCTGCTATCAAAACTGTGGCTTCCATACTCTCCACCAACTCTGAAGAATCAGACAAATACAGGTCGTATGTTAAATCCGCACTTCCCTCTACACTCCATGAAAGAGTTACATTTAACTTAACATCTTCCTGACCATCCTTTGGATAAATAGGAGAGGGTTCATTATTTATAGGAGCTAAAAAACAGGAACTTAAAAATACTAACACGCTTACTGTAAAGACAGTGTAAAAAAATGTTTTTCCAAGACCTTTCATGCACCATTCCTCCTAAGCAATTTTGTAGCATTCATTACTATTATTCTATACACGATACGAAAAATCCAATACACAATATTTGCATTCCACTTTAATAAATTACCCTTTATTTTACTATTTTTTCTTATGTTGTCTTATCTTTTTTTATTAATTGGTTAATATTTTCATATCCATCCAGGGCCAAAACAACGTGTGTCCTTGAAAATTTGTTAATAGTCTGGTAGAATTCTTCGAGGCTACTGGGGGGATGGCCGAGCGGTCTAAGGCGCACGCCTGGAGAGCGTGTGGTGGCCGCAAGCCACCCGTGGGTTCAAATCCCACTCCCCCCGCCAAAAAAGAAACCGGGACGGCAAGTCCCGGTTCTTCGTTAATTTCTAAGGGGTGATTTTTATGGAAGATATCCTTGAAAGAATTAGAAAAGAAGCTGAAAAAGTGGTTGAAAGATATGGTCTCGAAGTTTTTGACTTAACATTCAGAAGAGAGAGCAAAGGATGGGTTTTAAGACTGACAATAGATAATCCTGTTGGGTATGTTTCCATCAAAGACTGCGAATTAGTTTCAAGAGACCTTGAAAGGTGGCTTGATGCTGAAGACCTGATCGAACACAGCTATACACTTGAAGTATCCTCTCCTGGATTAGATAGACCGCTGAGAAATGTAAAAGACTTTGCAAGATTTACTGGAAAACTCGCAAAGATAGTTATGGAAGATGGAACAACAATCGTTGGCAGGATACTTTCAGTAGAAGGTGAATCGATCAAGGTGGAAGACGGAAAAAAAGAAAAGATTATTCAATTCAACAACATAAGAAGAGCTAATTTAAAACCTGAATTTTAAGGAGGTGAAGAAATGAATTTTGGACTTCTGGAAGCATTAGATCAACTTGAACAGGAAAAAGGAATAATGAAGGACGAGATCATACCAATATTGGAAAGATCTCTACTTAACGCTTACAAAAAGCATCTTGGTGCACCTAAAGGAACTGATCTTAGCAACATATCTATAGAAATCGACAGACAGACCGGCAATATCCATATTTACCATGAATTAGAAGTTGTGGAAAAAGTGGAAGATCCTATTCATCAAATGGATTTAGAAGAAGCTAAAAACTATAAAGCTTCTGCAAAATTGGGCGATGTTCTAAGAATAGAAGTAAATCCCAAGAGATTTGGAAGAATAGCCGCACAAACCGCAAAGCAGGTTTTGATTCAGCAGATAAGGGAACTTGAGAAGAAAAAGCTCTATGAGCAGTATTCAGATTTTGAAGGTACAGTCAAAACCAGCGAAGTTATAAGAGTAACGAAAGACTGGGCAGATATAAGGATCGGAAAGCTTGAAACAAGACTTCCAAAAAAAGTCTGGATACCTGGAGAAAATATAACAGTTGGAGAAATGATTAAAGTATATATAATGAAAGTTGAAAGAACGAGAAAAGGCCCAAAGATATATGTCACAAGAAGAGCTTCTGAGTTTGTAGTGGGCCTCTTGAAACTTGAAGTCCCAGAGATCGAAAACGGGATAATTGAGATAAAAGCTGTAGCAAGAGAACCAGGAATAAGAACAAAGGTAGCTGTAGCATCCAACCAGATTAATGTTGACCCTGTGGGTGCCTGCATCGGAGAAAATGGAATGAGAATAAACGCAGTTATAAAGGAACTCAGAGGAGAAAAAGTTGATATATTCAAGTGGTCCGAGGATCCCAAAGAGCTAATAGCCAGCGCCCTCGCTCCAGCAACAGTCACCGACATCGATGTACTTGACTCTGAAAGAAAAGTAGCAAGAGTGCTTGTTCCACCAAATCAACTTCCACTTGCCATAGGCAAAGGCGGTCAGAATGCAAGGTTAGCTGCCAAGATAACTGGCTGGAAGATAGATATAAAACCTGTGCTCAATATATAAAAAAACATTCAAAGGCGCCTCGGCATCTGGGGCGCTTTTTTCTTATCTCTACCCACAAATCTGAACGAACCTTTTCCAGCCTCAACAATACCAAAAACTCCGCTACCAGAGCCTGTCATCATAGCTACAATCACGTCATTATCCTTCTCAAGAAGCCTCTTGGTTCGGCTAATCTCAAAAAACTGGTTTAAAAGAACTTTTTCGAATATATTGTAGGAGCAATCTTTTATCAACTGATAATTCAACTTTGCATAAGCTTCACACAGCTTTAATGCAGAACAGGGAGCTCTTCCAAAATCCTCCTTTCTTAAAGTTTGATAAGCAAATTTTGTGCTTACCCTAACCCTGGGGACAGAAAGAATTACTCCATATTCTGGGAGATCATCCAGGGGCGTTATAAATTCCCCCCTGCCTTCAACAAGAGCAGTTCCGCCATATAAAAAGAAAGGTACATCACTACCAACAGACTCTGCAACTTTTAAAACATCTTCCTTATCGACCCTGAAA
>JAGHBG010000006.1 GCA_021161105.1 Thermotogaceae bacterium
AAAATAAGGGACATTTCAATAATCCAACCCCTTACATCTTGAGGTGTAGGCACTATCAGGTATCTCATATCTATATGTTCCAGGAAGTACTTTCAATTTTTCAAAATCATCAGGTTCCCATATATAGAATACTTTCTCCTCTAAATACCATCTCACTAAATCCCCATCAATATCAAAATAAATTGGTTTTTCAGATTTCCATATCAAGTTATTTCCTTCCCCAGCAGCTTTTCTGTACATCCTCCATTCTTCCCCATTGCTTCTAATATAGTAGGTTATCAGCTTAACCTCTCCGTTAGAATACCCACAATAACTTAATAAAGCAGTGGAAGAAGCTTCAAAGTGTGGCCTGACAATCCGAGATTTTATTTCGTCTCTAACAAAGTTTACTGCCATCACAAAATCAATAAATCGATCCATATCATTTACTATCCTTTTATAGGCTATCATCACCGTTGTGTACGCCTTCATAGCTATGGCAAAAGCAATAGTTAGAACTAAAATGTCTACAAGTAACCCCACTATCGTGTAAGAGTGGCGCATATCTTATCCTCCTGAATTAAACAAAAAACCCCGTAACATGCGGGACTTTCTTACACGTTAAACCTTATAAAAACTATATCTCCATCGTTTATCACATGGTCTTTTCCCACAACATGAATTAACCCTTTTTCCTTTAGCGCTTTCTCGCTTCCTTCCCTGTTTATATCCTCAAAGGAGAATACCTCAGCTCTTATAAAACCCCTTGCAAGATCTGAATGAATTGCAGCAGCAGCGTCAAGCGCTGTTGCTCCTTTCCTCACTTCCCATGCGTGAACTTCTTTTTCCCCTGCTGTAAAAAACACCATCATTCCAGTAGCATCAAAAATCCTTTTCATTAAATCTTCAAGACCAAAATCTTCAAGACCATATTCTTGTATAAATATTTCTCTCTCATCCTTGTTAAGTTCCATGAGCTCCTTCACTATACTTACAGGAAGAACGACAAGCCCCATGTTTCTTTCCTCACATATCTTTTCCACCTTTTCTTTTCCTTCATAGTTTCCATTTATTCCATCTTCTCCAACATTTACCAGTACAACCATATTCTTCACCGAATTTAAAGAATATCCCTGTATCATCTTTCTTTCATCTTCTTTAAGCTCAAGTCCGAGTAAGTTTCCATGTTCCTCAAGATAGCTTTTAATTTTCTCAACCACTTTCAATTCAATTTCCTCGATATTCGTAAGCTTTCTTTTCGCATTTTTGAGTCTATCAATTTTACTCTCCAAAATTGATAAATCTCTAATCAAGAACTCTTCCAATATATATTCAAGTTGTTTATCGGCCGTCTCATAGCCCTCTGTATCAGGTGCCATATTACTTTTAAAAGCTTTTAAAACTATCAAAGGTGTATCCACTTCCTGCAACTTAACAATTGTAGCAATTCTTTCCTTTTCTTTCGCTGCTGGATCAATGGAACCTATTTCTATGAACTCCATTGAAGCGCGAGAAACCTTCTTTGGTTTGTATATCTCCACAAGCCTATCTATTCTTTTGTCAGGAACCTTTGCCAAAACCCTATCTTCTACATGAGAAGCTCCACTCATTATTCCAAGAAGCCTTAAAAGAGTTGTCTTTCCAGAAAAGGGAAAACCGACTATTCCTACCTTGATCAAATTTCTTCACCTCCAGGCTGTACATTCATCACAAATTCCAGGGGTACGTTGGAAAGTTTTACCTTTCCACTTTTAAATCTTCCCACAAAGCTTTCATTGTGATTCAGAAGGCTATATCCTGAAGCTGAACTATAGAAAATAAGCCTCGCAGAATTTATCAAAAGCTTCTCTTCAGTCTTTTCCATCATCTGCCTCATTTGAATAACCTCTGAATCAAGTCCTCCAAAAACACCTGTTGATCTACCAGAAATTACATTTTCTATAAATCTCTTAATTTCCTCTTCAATTTGCTCTCTATATTTAACTATTCTGTCAAGCTGAAGATTTACCCCTCCATATCTGTTTCCATATGGATACACTTCTCCATCAATTTCAATTCCATCAAAATTTGAAAAAAGCTCATATAATATTTGCAGGCTCACTTTAAATTTCTCAGGGTAATTATTCAACCTGCAAACGTCAAAAAATGAACATCTGAAGATACTTTTCACAGAATCAAAATAATCGTCATATGGTTTAAAATAGAATATCCCATCAAAACCTTTTAACGATACCTCCACGAAAAGGCTTCTTTCAACATCAAAAACAACTTCACTGGTGGTAGCTCTGGAACTTGTAATCTCAACATCCACCCTTATGAATTTTCTATATTCGCAATTTAAAGAAGCTGCTTCTCCCTTCCATTCTGATCGTGAAAAAACTAAATTTGGCCTAATTGAAGTAAAATAGCTTGAAAAAGAAAGCTTGCTGCATGATTCTTTCAAATCTTCCTTAACGGAGTAAAGAAGTCTCTCTGCAGATTCTCTGCTATAAACCTTTCCCCCAACTTTTGCCCCTATTAACAAAATCAGAACCTCCTTTTAACTCCAAACTCTTCCTCAATTCTGGAAATAATTTTCTCAAAAAGGTCGTTAACTTCTTCGTCTTTTAGAGTTCTTTCATCGCTTCTAAAAGTTATTGAGAACGTCACACTCATTTTGTCTTCATCAACACCTTTCCCTTTGTACACATCTATGACTTTAACACCTTCAACAAGCTCTTTACCAAGTTCTTTTATTCTCTCCATTATCTTTATAGACTGTACATCCTTTCCTATAAGAAGCGCCACATCTCTCTTTATGCTCGGGAACACAGGGGATGGCCTGTATTTTGGCTTTGACTCTTTCAAATACTCTATCTTGTTAATGCCAAGTTCAAAGTAATAAACATCTGCTTTTATATCATATCTCTTTGCAAAATCGGGGTCTACCATTCCGATAAAACCAATTTCAACATCACCAGCAGTTATCTTTGTCGTTCTTGAAGGAACGAATCCAGAAATTTCAACTCTTTCATAACCAGCTTTTATTCCAAATCTCTCCAAGAGCTCATCAACCACACCTTTGAATGTGTAAAACCCAACCTGTCTTTTATCCGTGTAATCTTCTTCGTTTTCCCTTCCATAAGCAACTGCACCAAGCATTTCTTCTTCCCTAAGCTCTTCTCCATCTTTCCAGAAAACTTTCCCTATTTCAAAGATCTTGGCGCTTCTAACCTGGTGAGTGAAATTAAAGCTCGCAACATCTATCAAAGTGTAAAGGAGAGATTTTCTCATAACATCAAGATCATCCGTGATAGGATTGGATACCGTCAGAGTTTCTCTATCAGAAAAGTTCCATTCTCCCACCTTTTTGGAAGATGTAAAGGAGAAAGTCAACACTTCATCAAATCCCATCCCTTTCATTATTTCAACAATTTCTCTTCTTAACTTTTGCTTTTCATTTAATCCCCCGATTCCAGACCAAATCAATGTTCTTTGCGAAGATATTTTGTCATACCCATAAATCCTTCCTACCTCTTCTATTAGATCAATTTCTCTTTGTATATCATAAATCCTGTAAGTTGGCACCGTAACATTCCAGCCATGTTCTGTCTTTTCAACAGAGAAACCTAACCGTTCGAGAATATCTACTACCTCACCATCAGGAACTCTTATTCCGAGTATATGTTCTATTTTTCCCTTCTTGAGCTGCACCTTTATGGGATCTATTTTTTTCTCATAAACATCAAGAATATCTTTTGTTGCTGTTCCGCCTGCAAGAAGCTGAATCAAAGAAACGACTCTTTTCATAACATATTCAACATCGTTGGGGTCAACTCCTCTTTCGAATCTGTAAGACGCATCACTCTGAATTCCAAGTACTTTGGCTGTTCTCCTAATTCTTACGGGGTCGAAAAAAGCAACCTCAATAAGAACATCTTTAGTGTTATCACTTATACCGCTATTATGCGCCCCCATCACTCCGCCAACCGCTATTATGTTCTTTCCGCCATCAGTTATAAGAGTCTCAATGCCAGAAAATTCGTATTCTTTCTCATCAAGAAGAACTGCTTTTTCACCTTTTTTTGCCTTTCTTACAACTATTTCCCTTGTAGTTATTAAATTGTAATCGAAAGCATGAATGGGATGCCCAGTTTCAAGCATCACATAATTAGTAGCGTCAACTATATTGTTTACTGGTCTTATTCCTGAGGCCATGAGTCTTCGTTTAAGCCATACCGGGCTCTCCTTAACCGTAACTCCACGGATAACCATTGCAGCGTACCGTGGACATCCTTCAACGTCTTCTATCCTTATTTTTACGAGTTCCTCCGTTTTTGTTACATCAGACTTTACATCAGCAGCTGGATAAACTACATCTTGCTTGGTTTTTGCTGCAATCTCTCTTGAAATTCCTGTGTAAGAAAGAGCATCTCCTCTATTCGGAGTTATTTCTATGTCGTAAACCACATCATTAAGGTTAAATAACTCTATGACATCCCGACCTATTTCAGCATCAAAATCAAATGTATATACATTGTCAGAATGTTCCTCAATTCCAAGTTCTTCAAGTGAGCACATCATTCCTTCACTCATAATTCCTCTCATATCAACAGCTTTTATTTCCCTCCCGTTAGACAAAATGGTTCCCGGAAGCGCAACAGCAACATAAGCATTCTCTCTAACATTTTTATCTGCTGTTATAATATTCAGTTTCTCATCGCCAACATCAACTGTACACACATTCAATTTATCAGCATCTGGATGGGGATTCACTTCAACAACTTTTCCAACAACTATCTTTCCCTTGACAGGGGAACTGATAACTTCATCAACATTCAGCCCAAGATTAGTAAGAATATCCTCAACATTCTCCGGAACATCCACATAATCGGAAAGCCATTCCCTTGATATCTTCACTTTTACTCCCTCCTAAAGCACTTTATTTTGCTTTATTTTATCACTTAACTAAGAAAGAGTGCTTCCTTTCCGCATCAATCCTGCAACCTTCTTCAAAGGAAGGAAATAAGATGAAATAAGAAACGCCTTTCAAGGGTTTCTCAGAAAACATGTGGTTCCAGGTGTTGATGTAGACAATCTTACCACCCTCAAATTCGTCGAACTCTTCAAGTGGTATACTCGCCTCTATATGAAGATTTTCTGTTTCAAAAAAGCCTGTTACAGAAGCATAATCATCTGGAAAGAAAATATAATCATCTTTCAGGTAAAAACTCTCGATGTCTTTAATTCTTCCCCATTTGAAATACCTATATACATCATAAACAAAATCAATTACAGGATTCGGATGATCTTCATCCTCAAAAACAATCGTTATTTGAGTGCCTTCTGAAGTGTGGCAAAAGTAAAACTCTATAGGCAAATTTTCTAAATCAAATGCAGGAATCATAAATATTAAAGATGAAGGAAAAGCAATCAAAGGAAGTAGGATTAAAATCACAATCGTTCTCTTCAATTTTCCACCTTCTCTAAAAGGGATATGTAAAACTCTGTAAGAGTTTCATCAGGAAGAAGGAAAGTTCCATAACCATCCCAAATGTAATCTATCTTGTAAAATTCAAGAAGGTCTCTAATATCAACGACTTTCATGTCTCTATGACTTTCAAGAAACTCTTTAACATTACTCTTGTTTTCCTCTTTTATAAAAGTGCATGTGGAGTATAAGAGCCTGCCTTCAGGTTTTAAAACCTGATAGGCTGCGTTTAGAAGTTCAGATTGAAGCTTTGCAAGTTCATTTATTTTTTCTTTTTTAAAAGTTAGCAAAACATCGGGATTCTTCCTCGCAGTTCCTAAAGAAGAACATGGAGCATCAATAAGTACTTTATCGAAATCCGCTTCGAACATCGCAGGAATATCTTTACCATTCATAACAGCTGTTTCTATAATGTTTATTCCCATTCTCTTTGCATTCTCGTTCAGTTCATTGATTTTATCAAAAGAAATATCAACAGCCACTATCTTTCCTTTATTCTTCATAAGCTCTGCCAAATGCGTGGTTTTTGTTCCGTAACCGGCTGCGATATCAAGAACTTTCTCACCTGGATCTGGATTAAGAATAAGCGAAACAATTTGAGAAGATTCACCTTGAACAACTATAGATCCACCCTTGTAATAAGGAAGTTTTGAAATATCTCCGTTGTACTTTAGAACTATACCTTGCGGTGAGTGTGGCGATGGCTTCACATCATAGCCTTCTTCCTCCATCACGGAAAGAAGGTCATCTCTTTCAAATTTCAGAGTATTAACCCTCAGAACAAGCGGAATTGGTTTCAAGTGATTTTCCATAATCTTAACTGCATTTCTAAAACCATATTTCTCAACAAGATATTCTGCAATCCATTTTGGATGAGAGTATTTCACATGCAAAAGTTCCGGTTCTTTGAAAGACTTTTCAGCTATCCTTCTGAGTACCGCATTAACCAGTTTTCTAAAAGATCTTTCTTCAACCAGAGAAACAGTCTCACTTACAGCGGCATAATCGGGCACAGAATCCATGAAAACTATCTGATATACTCCTATTCGCAACACAACACGAATAGCTGGGGGAATTTCAGGATTTTTTAGATATTGATCTATCACCCAATCCACGTATATTTGCCGGCGCAGTGTACCCCAGACAAGTTTTTTGAAGAAAGCCCTCTCCTTATCATTCATTCTGGAGAGGGCAAGTTTTACTTCATCAGTTGGAAACCTTTTGTTCCTTTCAAACATCCTTAATAATCTGTATGCCATTTTTCTTACATTCATTCTCTATCACCAAACACTCCAGCTATTAGAAGCATCCTTAAAAGTTGCAAAATCGCAACAGCTGCTGAAGCAACATAGGTAAGTGCAGCTGCTGTTAAAACCTTTTTAACACCCTCGACTTCCGATTCCGGCATCATGAACCTTAACTTTTTTATAGCTCGTGCACTGGCATCAAACTCAACGGGAAGGGTGATGAGCGAAAATAAAACAGCGAAACTAAAGAGAATTATTCCTGCATTTAAAAGGACAGGCGCTGACATGAATATTCCTAATATAAAGATTATCCATGCAAAATTTGAACCAACAATAGCAAAAGGTACAGCCAAGTCTCTAAATACAAGCGGGGCATATTTTTCCTTATGTTGTATAGCATGTCCCACTTCGTGAGCAACTACTCCAAGGGCTGCAACGGAGGAGCTGTTGTAAGTAGCTTGAGAAAGTCTAACAACTTTAGCCCTTGGGTCATAATGATCAGACAGCCATCCACTCACCATCTCAACTCTTACATCATATATTCCTGCAGATTCAAGAAGCCTTTTTGCCATCTCAGCTCCAGTTATTCCAAGAGATGACTTTACATTGGAGTATTTGCTGAATGTACTATGAACATGTATCTGTGCCCAAAGAGACAATATAAAAGCCGGTATAAGAATTATGAAAGTTGGGTCCCAAAACCAGAACATAAATCACCACCTCCGTGGTATTTTAGACCATATTTACCAAAGAAAGTTTAACATAAACCTCCATTTTTAAAAACCGTATTATTAAGACCGCACCTGTAACCATTTACATTCCAGATTTAAACCTATATCGGTAATGCAAATAGCATCAAGATATAATGAAAAACTAACCATATTTCCGATATAGTCGTTCATTTTTTCCTATAAAAATTAACTCCCATGTAACTCATTTTCTCGATCTTGCCACTCGACTCAAGTTCTTCAAGAACTCGATAATTTATTCCTTTCTCTTTCATCAATTTTAAAACATCTTCCTCTCTCATTGGATGAACCGAAAGAATCGATAAAAGTCCCGTTTTAAAGTCTTTTCCAGTTGAAAATTCACCTTCTTCCGGAAAATCCAGAAGAACCACCGGTAAACCAAAGGAAGAAAATATCATATACGCTCTTTGAACTTTACTTCTCGAAGGAGGCTTTACGAAAGAAATTCTTGGAGGCCTTAAAGGTAGTGTTAAATACGCCTTTGACACATTCAACTTTTTTATCAATTCAGCAATCCTATAAAGATTCTTCTCATCATCATTCACACCATCCACCAGCATAGTTTCCGTAATTAGCTTTCCTTTATACCTCTCCGAGAACTCTTCAACACCATCTACAACCTTATAGAAAGATAGTTTTTCATGGGGAACATTAATTTTTCTCCAGATTTCTTCATCTGCTGCATCAACTTTTACAGAAACCAAATCAGCATCTTGAAGTCCTTCTTTCACATCATCCCTGTATAATAGTGACCCATTTGTTATAACAGCCACTTTGCCATAACTTTTCATAAGAGCAATTTCCAATCCAAGATTTACATCCAACGTGGGTTCTCCATCAGGAACAAAAGTAATGTAATCTACACTTTCATTCTTTACCCTCTCTCTTACTTCTTTCACCAAAATTTCTGGCTTTATATAAGACCTCCTCTCTATAGTAAACTTTTTAGTTTCTCCTACTTGACAATAAATGCAATTGTACGAACAAACTTTTCTTGGTATGTTGTTAACTCCTAAGCTTTTTCCCAATCTTCTCGAAGGAACTGGACCAAAAACAAACACATAATTCACCTCTTTTCTCACCCAGCAGATAATTTTTTCTTTTATTAGCCTCCCCAAAATCTGATGATCCACTTCATACCAAACATTGGATTAAAATGTCTACAACTCAAAATATGATTTTACTAAGCTTTATAAAGAAAACGGCCATACTATCCGACATTTAATTATAACGCCACTTATATAAAGTATCCTAACTTCAATCTCCAAGATACATGGAAACATGGTTTTGGGCACCGATCGGGGAGATATTTACCACCCTTGAATAGGGGTTTAATAACATGGGATTTGGTGAGCCACAAAACTCCTGACTTCACAATATATTGCACCTCCTCAAGCAATAACACTGGAAAATTCACTACATTTAAATTTATCAATCCATCATGTACTTCCTTTAACTTCTCAAGTGGCGTCTT
>JAGHBG010000009.1 GCA_021161105.1 Thermotogaceae bacterium
AAACTATCACATTGTCCCTACCTAATGTATCCAATACATTGTTTATATTTTTCTTTTTCATTAAATCATGTAAGATGACTAAATCTTCTCTTTTCTTATCAGGATGAATAAATTTTTGAAATACATCGAATTCCTGTTTGAAGAATTTTTCATAATCTCCTATGGATGAAAGGGAATTTTTTAATTCTTTCATTCTCTCAGGTTGTACTGACAGGGCTGCTAAGTAAAAATAAGCTTTTCCATAAGCGTGATTCATTGAAAGACATTTGGTAAGCTCTTTCAACGCTTTTGCGTAATATAATTTTTCTTGTTGACTAGCATATGTGTATTTTTCTTGAATTTCTTCTTTAACCTGCTTGAACTTTTCTTCCCATTTTCTTATTTCTTCAAGCCTCATCTTTTCAAAGTTAGCATCACTAAGATTGGTAAACTGATTACCAATTTGTTTCATTTTGTAAGCTTTGAAAGATTTTAAATCTTTAAGGTATGCGAACCTTCCTTCTTTTTTATAGAAACTTTCTATGTCTTTTTCCAATTGCTTTTTGTAATCTAATAATTCTGCTTGAGCCTTTCTAAGTTCTATCATGGCTACATAAGCAGAGTTCCCAGCTTTAAAATGAACTTCCGATATGAAATAGTTCCATCTCATAAAAGTTGATATGATTGTTAATATTAGCACAATAGTAGTTGTTGCAACGAAGGAGGTTCTTTTGAAACTGATTTTGAAAGTCATCCAATCGTCTTTGTTGAACAAATCCGAGGTTGCTACAGATGCTAAAAATATAGCTGTTACTGTGTTTGGAAGAAGGTGACCGGGGAACGAGAAGAAGGATTGTATTGCAAAATCAGCAAAGCCCATTGCTATTGCGAGAAATAGCAGAGAATTATCGGCATCTTCCAGTTTTTTAAGTGTTCTGAATAAGTACACGATGAGATATATAAGTAGAGCGTAGATAAACATAGCTCCAACTATCCCAGTTTCCCCAAGAATCTGGAAGTAGTCGTTGTGAGTTCTTTTAAAGTTATTCCAGCTCCATATAAATCTTGGGTGATTTTCCATAATTTTTCCCATATAGCTTATTGTTAAGATCTGATAAGTTCCGATTCCTGTTCCAAGTATTTTATGATCCTTCCACTGATAAATGGAGGAAAACCATGCAAGCATTCTTTCTTCCCAACTTCCAGAGGAAAACATAGCTTCTACTCTCTTTGATGCTGTAAATTTTCCATAACCAGTGAGTGGAGATGGAATGTTGTAAAGAACCAGAACAACAATTACTGCAACTGCTGCAAATATTATCAGAGTTTTCTGGAGTGAACTTAATCCTTTTGCAAGTTCAGGATAGCGGGATTCGATTTTTTCTCTTGGTTCATTCTTTTTCTTTTTCTTATATATGAACATGAAGTAAAGGATGAAGAAAATAAGGTTTGTGAGGAATACTCCACCATACTCTGACCTTGTTTGACTTACTATTACGGTTATTATCATCAAAATCAAAGAGATGGTTGCAAAAGATTTTAAAAGAACAACTTTTAGGTATTCTTTCTTTATATCGATTTTTTTCTTTTTTTCTTCCGTTATACCTACGCTGTATGAAAGAATGAAGTAAAGCGTTGTTGGAATTACCATACCGAGGTAATTTGCTACAAAGATAGTATTGCCGATAGTGGCTTTTATTGATGCTCTGCTAAACGCTGTTCCTACTTTGCCTAAAAAGATATCCTTTCCTGTGTAAAAGTTTAGAAGGGCATCGAACGATATGAAAGCGGCCGTCAATATCATCACGAACATAAATCTTATTACCTTATCTTTTTTATTGTACCTGTTGGATAAATAAACAGCTACAAAAACATTTAGAAGCGTATAAAGAGCAATATCGATGGAATATATGAAATAAAAAGGTCTGTCTCTATAAACATTTATTGTTGACAGAAGTGCTGAAACAGCAAAACCAAAAAATAGTATATGTGACAGGTTAATCTTTATAGTGTATCTATCTTTTTTTAGCAAATAAACAATTGCTGCCGCTAAAAGTACCGTAAATCCCAGGGAAAACATTGCATACTTTGGCACACTGAATTCATAGGTAAGCTTTTTGTGAGCAAATAAAGCGACTACAACATACAACACGGAGAAAAATACTTCTTCGAATTTTTCGAAGTTGTCCACAGTTTCTCCTCCTTTTCCTGGGTCTTATGTGAAAGAACCTGTTTTTCCCAATATATATCCGATGACAGCAAAGATGAGTATAACCAAAAATGGATTTATTTTGAATATCAAAAGCAAAAAACTCCCTGCGGCCATAATTATAACCCATTTCTTTGGTGCTGGGATTGCGCTGTAAAGTGAAAAAGATGCAAGTAAAATAAGCCCTATTATGGCACTTTTGATGCCTGTTAAAACCCATTGAACTTCCTTCAGGCTAAGAAAATTTTTTGCACCAATGGCAATTATTAATATAACTATGAAAGCAGGAAGAATTGCTCCAAATGTGCACAAAACTGACCCTAAAATACCTCCCATTCTGTAACCAACAAAAGTAGCTACATTTACAGCAATTGGTCCTGGAGTTGCTTGTGCTATAGCTACAATATCCCAAAATTCTCTTTTAGTTAAAAATTCTCTTCCAACTATTTCACGCTCAATTAAAGGGAGCATTCCGTACCCTCCACCAAATCCTATAGTTCCCACTTTGAAAAATATTAAAAGCAACTTAAGATAAAGCAAAGGAGTTCACCTGCCTTCTATGTAAGAGATAAGGTTTGCTATATCTGATGGGCTTACGCCTGGTATCCTCATAGCTCTCCCTATCGATTCTGGTTTTATCTTATTAAGTTTTTCTCTGGCCTCATTAGAGAGGTTAGGAGCAGTGTTATAATCTATATCTCGAGGTATTTCCATGCTTTCGTACCTTTCAAAAATTTCAACATCTTCCAGCATCTTCTGTATATAACCTTCGTATTTTATTTCAATGTCAACTTCTTCTGCAATATCCCTATCATTTATAGGATTTGGATCAAATATTTTGATTTCTTCGTATGGAACTTGCGGTCTTTTCAGTAACCTGTACATAGTTGTTGACTCTTTTATAGGAGTTGTTTCTAATGAGACCAGAGTATCATTCAATTTGTCCGATGGCCTGATTTTTGTGTTTTTGAGCCTTTCTATTTGTTCTTTTATCTCCTTTTTTAGCCAGAGCACTCTTTCGTGGAACCATTTTGGGATTAAGCCAAATCTATAACCGTAATGTGCAAGTCGCAGATGGGCGTTATCATGGCGGAGAAGGAGCCTGTATTCTGCTCTTGATGTTAGAAGCCTATAAGGTTCATCTACACCTTTTGTGGTTAAGTCGTCTATGAGTACTCCTATGTAGCTTTCTGATCTTTTCAATACAAATGGTTCTTCGCCGTGGAGCTTAAGCGCAGCGTTTATGCCTGCCACAAGTCCTTGCCCTGCAGCTTCTTCATAGCCACTTGTGCCATTTATTTGACCAGCAAAGTAGAGCCCTTCTATTATCTTGGATTCAAGAGTTGGATAGAGCTGAGTTGGATCTATGTAGTCATATTCTATAGCATAAGCTGGCCTTGTTATTATTACATTTTCAAGCCCGGGAATGGTTCTGAGCATTTTTATCTGAGCTTCGAAAGGGAGTGAGGTGGAAAGACCATTAAGATAAAACTCATCGGTTCCTTTTCCTTCGGGTTCAACAAAGACCTGGTGCGAGTCTTTATCCTTGAATTTTACAACCTTATCCTCAATTGAAGGGCAATACCTTGGTCCTATACCTTCTATGAGTTTTACGCTTCCATAAAGTGGAGAAAAGTCAAGGAACATCCTTATTATACTATGAGTTTCTGGATTCGTTCTTGTAAGCCAGCATGGATAATCTTTTGAGAGAATCACTGGCTCATCAAAGTAAGAAAATGCATAAGGAACATCTGCAGTATCCTGTCTTTCCATTTTTGAGAAC
Organism: Thermotogaceae bacterium; assembly: GCA_021161105.1. Classification (GTDB taxonomy): domain Bacteria; phylum Thermotogota; class Thermotogae; order Thermotogales; family Thermotogaceae; genus JAGHBG01. The sequence continues at coordinate 3,972 of JAGHBG010000009.1, forward strand.
TCGATACTTCTTCCCAGAACCCTTGGCGGTGTGCCTGTTTTAAACCTTCCAACTGTAAATCCCAGTTCTATTAAAGAAGCTGTCAAACCTTTAGCAGGGAACTCTCCCATTCTTCCCGCTTCCATTGTAGATCTTCCTATAAAGATTTTTCCTCTCAGAAAAGTACCCGTGGTTAATATGACCGTCTTTGCATAATAATCATTTCCGAAATTGTCTACAACTCCAGCGACCTTTCCCTTTTTCACAAGGATTTTTTCGACTATTCCAAATCTTGGTATGATATTTTTTTCGTTTTCTATCCTTTTTTTCATGGCAGCTGAATATTCTCGCCTGCTGACCTGCGCTCTCAGGGCTCTAACAGCGGGCCCCTTTGAAGTATTTAAAAGCCTAATATTAATCATTGTTTCATCTGTGTTTTTCGCCATTTCACCGCCCAGGACATCAATTTCTCTTACTACAACACCCTTAGCAGGGCCGCCTATTGCTGGATTACAAGGAGGCCATGCAATAGTATCTAAGTTTCCTGTTATTAAGAGTACTTTAAACCCCATTCGAGCGGGTGCCAGAGCAGCCTCAACCCCTGCGTGGCCAGCGCCTACAACAATAACATCAAATTCCTTATCACCCTTAGGTCTCATTCATTTCACCTCACGTAAATTTTAACACTTTATTAATGGATACATGTTTAATAATATTGTTGATGAATCCCTGCGGAAGCACAAAGCGTGTTATATCATGTAATATTGTATAGTGAAAGAAAGAAACTCAGGTTAATTAATGTCAATTAGCCCTATTGAGTTCACGTCTGTGGATTTTTTAAAGTTACATGGAACATTGTTAGTAGAGCAGGAACATGTAAAAATCAGCTCAACTGTAGATAAGTATCTATTTGAAACCCAGCGGTAAAGAGATAATCATTGACTGAATTCGTATGTTTGTATTAAAATAACCAATTGCGGGGCGTAGCGCAGGTGGAAGCGCGCCTGCATGGGGCGCAGGAGGTCGGAGGTTCAAGTCCTCTCGCCCCGACCATTTACTGTTTTATTTTAAGGGATATTTTTTTAAGGGATATTTTTAAAGGGAGGTTCCTTGACAGGAAAAGAGTTATTATGGTAAATTTTGAAGGCACGTGGCGGCGTAGCTCAGAGGCAAGAGCAGGTGATTCATAATCACCGTGTCGTGGGTTCGAGTCCCACCGCCGCCATTATTTTTTGTTTAACTGCACGGCGGCGTAGCCAAGCGGTCTAAGGCGGGGGTCTGCAAAATCCCTATTCGTGGGTTCGAATCCCACCGCCGCCTTTTTATTTACGCTATTAGGGGTGGGGCTATGACTTTAGTGATTAAGGATTTAAAAATTTATGGTGAAGAGGGCGTTCTGCAGTTAGATCAGGTAAGAGAAGAAATTCTCAAAGCCAAAGAAGAGGTTTTGAGAAAATCTATAAGTATTTACTCTCCAGATGAATTGATTCTTGTGGAACCTGTCGGTGAAGTAGTCTTTTACGAACATCTCCTTAGGATTATGAACCTTATAAAAGATATTCCTCTTGTAAGAATCTACACATCTTATGATGTATTTGACATGCTTTTCCTTCCCGACAATGTTGAAGTTAATGATATAAGTTCTTTGCCTGAAAATTACGATTTTTCCTCCTCACCTGTTAACAATGAACCTGAGGTCATGATAGACGGAGGATTAGTTAATGTTGATGTAAATCCTGTGTGGATAATAGATGTAATGCCGTCAGAAGACGATCCTGTTGGCAGTGTTGAGAAATTTTTGTTCAGTATTAAATCTGGGTTAGTCATAGTTATAACAAGATCTCCGCTAAAAGCTCAAGAAAAAGAAACAATAGAGACAATTATCAAAGAGTATAACGGAATGATTATATCTATTGTTGAAGATTTTAGTGATGCTGATAGTGAGTTAGAAGGAGAAGTTTTTGAAAGAATTCAAAGAAGGCTGGGAAGATACTTAGGACTCAAACTTCTTCGGGGTGAAGAGTTGTGATAGTGAAAAAAGAGTATATAAAAGGATTTGGAAAACTTAAGAACACAGAGATTGAATTTGATCCTGCTTTGAATGTAATATATGGCGAAAATGCGTCGGGTAAAACTACGATGTCAAAATTTTTGTTGTTTGCTCTGGCTGGGTTCACAAAAACTGAGATTCAAAGGTACAAACCCTGGGTCGGGTCTGAATTTGGTGGTCAGGTAGATTTAGTTAAGGATTCTGGTGAGGAGTTTTCTGTATCATTGGATCCGGAATCTTCTGAACACGCACCTCTGTTCAATAGATCAGAATTTGAAACTATGTCTTACATACCAGAAGAGGGAAGTATTGATATATCTAAAGGAATGGAAGGTTCCATAATAGCAAAATTAAAAAGCAGGATGGTTAAGCTGAAGAGTATGGAGAAATTGGTTAATCTTATAAATAGGGAGCGCGAGATATTTGAAGATTTGTCAATTAAAGAAAGTAAAATTAGTCAGGAAATAGAATCAATACAGGAGGAAATAAATGAGTTAAAAGAAAGATATGAAGAGGAAAAGAATCTCAGAAAGAGATTCGTTTTGGCTATAAAAAGGTTAAAGAGTGTTGAAAAGGACCTTGAAAAGCTTGAAAAGTTGTTGATAAGTTCTAAAGCAAGAGTAGCAAAAGAATTGTGGAAAAAAATGGATGAACTAAGGGTTGAGATATCGAATTTGGGTGTTCAGATAAGTGATCTTAAGAAATACTCAAATGTTGATGAGGATAAGATAGAGAGAATAAAGAAACTTGATGAAGAAATGAGGAGAATGGAGGAAGAAATAGAGAACCTTGAAAGGAAAAAGGACTTAAAGATAGCGGAAATTGCTAAGATAAAGGAGCATATAAAGAAGTTAGAAGAAGATTTAAAAATAGGTGAAAATGAAAATTTTGAGGCTGTGGAGCTTAAAATCAGGAATTTAGATCTTTCTTTAAAGCTATACAAAGAAAAAGTTTCTATGAGTGAGGTACCCGATAAATGGAAATCCTTCGAAAGTCTTGAAAATGTTGAAGAGAGAATGTCGAGAATCAGGAATATGTATGTTGAATTAAAATCTTTGATGGAAGAAGAGCATAGAACTGATGAGGAGCTGAAAAATCTTGAAGGTGAATTTAAATATGCAAGATTTAAAATTCACTCCCGTAGAATTCTTGTGTTGGTTTTTGCTGCATTTGCTGCAGGAATTTTCGGAATCAGCTTTTTGACGGAGTTCTTTTTACTGTTGACAGTAACCGCATCTGTATCGGTCGGTATTACCCTTGCGCTCTGGATATCTACATTTGACTTAAAAAAAGTTCTATCAAATATTGAAAACGAAAAGATGAAGATAAAATTAAATAAAGAGGTTATTCAGGATAAGATAAAAAGAGTGAAAAGTGAACTTTTCAGGCAAACTTCTTTATTTGGTTTTGAGGATTACGAGACTCTTCTTAATGAATACAATGTTTATAAACAATGGAAGAATGGGGAAGGGAAATATGATGTTTACAGAGAAAGCATGAGCAAAGTTGAAGAGGAACTTAAGGCAGGACTTCTGGAATTTTACGACGAAATAAGCAATGATTACGAAGGACTGATATCGAATTTAAAGGATAAAGTGAATTTGTATGTGCGTTTAAGAGAAAGAATGGGAAATTTAAATTTAGATGTTGAGAGGATTAAAAATCGTTTAAGCGACCTTAAAGGTTCGTTGTTGAAAATTAAAGATGAATACAATGAGGCTTTGCGAGAATTTGAATGTAATAGCGTAGATGACTGCTTCAGCATTGTTGAAAAGAAAAGAAAATATTATGAACTTGTTAAAGAGAGGGAAAGCCTGGAAGAAAAGTTGAAAGTTTTAAAATCCCAGTGGGATATTTACAAGGAATATAGAGATTTGGATGTTAAAGATGAAAATTTAGATCCCCCGGAAGTCATACAAGAAAAAATAGAAAACTTGAAAGAGAGGAAAGCTGAAATTGAGAGAAACGTAGCAGAGTTAGAAGA
>JAGHBG010000164.1 GCA_021161105.1 Thermotogaceae bacterium
GAGTTAGGTTATGAAAGGTACAGTTAAGTGGTTTGATCCCAAAAAAGGGTACGGATTTATCACCAAAGAGGATGGAGAGGACATATTTGTTCACTGGTCAGCTCTTCAGATGGATGGTTTCAAAACTCTTCAAGAAGGTCAGACAGTTGAGTTTGACGTTGTTGATGGCAAAAAAGGACCTCAAGCAGCTAATGTAAAAGTTGTTGATTGAGGTATAATAAAAGGATAAGTCTTTCTAATCTCTGATTTACCCCGCCGAAAGGCGGGGTTTATTTTTTTTAAAACAGGTGATAATATTCGCATGGATAAAGACGATTCTGGAGGTGGCCTGCATGGCTTTTTTCAGAAATGAACTTAAAATCTTTTCAGGAAGTGCAAATATACCATTAGCGAAGAAAATAGTCGATTATTTAGGTTTGGAAATTGGCTGTGTTGAGCTGGGAAGATACGCCGATGGGGAAATCAATTTCAGAATAGGAGAAACGGTTAGAGGACACGATGTCTTCATTGTCCAGTCAACCTCTCCCCCTGTGAATGAGCATTTGATGGAACTTTTGATAATGATAGATGCATTTAAAAGAGCATCGGCGCGTACGATAGCAGTTGTTATGCCTTATTATGGATACGCAAGGCAAGACAGAAAAGCAAGAGGAAGGGATCCTATAAGTGCCAAGCTTGTTGCCAACCTTCTGACAGTTGCAGGTGCCGATAGAATAATCACCATTGACTTGCATGCAGAACAAATACAAGGATTTTTTGATATACCAGTAGATAACCTATGGAGCTTTCCTGTCTTTGTGGAAAAAATCAAGGAATTTAATTACAAAGATCTGGTTGTTGTTTCACCAGATGTTGGTGGAGTGAAAAGGGCAAGGAAATTCGCCGAAAAAATAGGAGCCCCACTTGCCATTCTTGATAAAAGGAGACCCAAAGATAATGTTGCAGAAATCATGAATGTTATAGGTGATGTGGAGGGAAAAGTTGCAGTATTATTCGACGACATAATTGATACTGCAAGATCTCTCGTTGAAGGAGCAAAGGCACTTATCAAGGCTGGAGCCGTGAAGATAATAGCAGCTGCCACGCACGGAATTCTATCAGATGGAGCAACAGAAAGAATAATGAATTCACCAATTGAAAAACTTTATATAACGGATACGATCTATCACAACAAGCTTCCTGAAAAGTTCGAGGTTCTAAGTGTTTATAAACTTCTTGGTGAAACTATAATGAGAATCAGGAAAAATCTTTCTGTGAGTGTACTGTTTAGATGAGCTGGGAAGTTATAGTAAACGACAGAAATTACTACAAAAGGCTGGATAAATTTCTAAGAAATGCTTTAAATGATATACCCCTTTCCGCCATATACAAATTTATTCGGAAAGGAAAAGTTTATGTAAATGGAAAAAGAATTAAAGATCAGAAATTCGCTTTGGAGGTGGGGGATAAAGTTAGTGTAAGATATGTTGATGTGGATAAATTTAGAAAGAGAAAAGAAAATACCTTAGAGCCACAAAAGTTAGATCTTGATATAATCTACGAAGATAAGGATATTCTGGTTTTGAACAAACCTGCGGGTATAGCGATACATCCAGGAAAGAACATCCATCTTGTTACCTTAGTTGAAGGACTTCTATACTATGGGAATGAAAAAAGCTTTGAACCACATCTTGTACATAGACTTGACTTGAATACTTCAGGAGTGTTGATAGTAGCCAAGAATAAAAATGCAGCCCGTATCCTGACAAAAGGTTTCAAGGAAAGAAAAGTAAAGAAATACTACAAGGCTTTAGTGCGTGGAAAAATGAATGTCTCAGGAAAGATAGAAAAAGACCTGGATGGTCAAAAAGCGGTAACATATTGCAGACCAGAGAAATTTTACAAAATTCTGGATGAAGGCGTTACACTGGTGGATGTAGAGATAGGTACAGGTAGGAAACATCAAATCAGAAGGCATTTTTCTATTATAGGCCACCATGTTGCTGGAGATAACAAATATGGTGAGAAAGTGTATAATAAAAAGATCCGAAACTTAACTGGCCTTAAAAGGCATTTTCTTCATTGCTATAAAATAAAGATAAATCACCCAAAATCGGGAAAAGAAATGACTTTTACAGCAGAGCTTAGCCCAGACCTTAAAAAGGTATTAGATGCGATTGAGAAAATGGCCAAAAGTTGACACGGAGGTGAAATCATGAAGAGGTTGAGGTACTTTACGGTCGATGGATTGAAAACAGATAAAGATGAGAACAAAGTAAGAGAAGCACTTGAAGGTTTAGATGGTGTCTTAAAACTCAATGTAGACCTTGATGCAGAAGCGATTGAAGTTGAATACGAAGACGAGAAAATAACAAAAGAGATGATGGCCAAGGTTCTTCAATCTCATGGCTATTTTATGAGAATATGATAAAACGACTTCCTGATGAAATTGTTAGAAAAATAGCCGCTGGTGAGGTTGTTGTAGGTGCATATTCTGTTGTCAAGGAGCTTGTTGAAAACTCCTTAGATGCTGGTGCGCATACTATCGAAATAGAAATTAAAAACGGTGGTAAGTCTTATATAAAAGTTGCGGATGATGGAGAAGGCATGACTGAAGATGAAGCGCTTCTTGCAATAGAGCCCCACACCACCAGTAAAATTTCCAGCATAAATGACCTTTACAACATTTCAACTTATGGTTTTAGGGGAGAAGCGCTGTCTTCAATAGTTAAAATTTCAAGGACTACTATAATCACAAAAAAAGAAGAAAACAAAGGTGTAAAAATTGAGGTGGAGGCAGGAGTCGTAAAATCCATTGAAAACATTGAAGCAAAAACAGGAACAAGTGTAATCGTGAGAGATCTGTTCTTTAATATTCCTGCAAGGAGGAAATTTCTCAAATCCGCAGCAATTGAGGGAAGAATGGTCACAGAACAAGTTCAAAAATTTTTGCTTTCCTGCCAGAATGTAGCGTTCAAATATATAAAAGACGGTAATGTGGTCTACAACACTCCCACATCAGATTTGAGGACAAGAATAGGTATTGTCATGCCAGACTCAAGACCCAGAGAACTCCTGAAAGTAGATCTTTCTTACGGAGAAATAAGAATTCATGGATTTATATCTCCACCACATATATACAGAAGAAACAGAACAGGACAGTTTTTCTTTGTAAACAAAAGATATGTACTTTCAAATGAACTTTTCTACTCCCTTGAAATCGGGTATGGAGAAGCTCTGGAAAAGGGTCACCATCCAGTTGCAGTCTTATTCCTGGATGTTCCACAAAAATTCGTTGATGTTAATGTCCATCCGCAAAAAATAGAAGTTAAGTTTTCAAACCGGGATATGGTTAAAAAAACAATAATAAAGGCTGTAATGGAAACACTTAAAGAAAATGTAGAGAGAATTATGCCTGTGAGAAACTATATTTTAAAGGATAAAAGAAAGAGAGAAGAAATTTATAAAGGTGTAGAGAAAGAGAAATATGGTGTTTTTAAAGAACCGATGCTCGTTGAAACTGATAAAAGTTATGTAACTCAAAAGGTTGAAAATGTGAAATATTCAGCTGAAAAGGTCCAAGAAAAAGCAAAAATACCCAACTTTCTCATGATAATCAAAGATAGATATATACTCGCAGAAAACGAAGAAGGCTTATTGATAATCGATTATCATGCCTCCCATGAAAGAATTCTTTACGAAAAAATGAAAGAAGAATACGAGAAAAAAGGGCTTGATGGTGTAAAGTTGCTATTCCCACTGGAAGTTCAGCTTGACTCTGTTTTGATGGATGTTTTAAAAGCTAATTCAAACTTTCTCAAAAAATTGGGATTTGACTGGGAAGTTTCAAATAATGGAGTTAAAATAACATCAATTCCCCAGGTTTTAAAGATCGATGTAGCAGCAGAAACATTTAAAGAAGCTGTTGATGATTTAAGATTATCGAAATTCAAAGGCATGCCAGATACTGTTCAAAAGATTTTATCGGACATTGCATGTAAAAGTGCCGTCAGAACCGGAGATATGATTACAAAAGATGATGCAGAAAGTATCATAAGAGAAATTTACAGAAGAAAACTCCTATCTTGCCCTCACGGAAGACCTTTAATATTCAGGATAGATTATAAAGAGC
>JAGHBG010000125.1 GCA_021161105.1 Thermotogaceae bacterium
CCTTCTAACAACTTACTATTCTTTTCGTATCTCTTCAGGGGATCATAATTTGTTTGGAAAAGCTCCAGCTTAACATTATCGTGAGGAACGGGCGGCACTACAGCAATATTTACCAGGTAAAAAACTACGTAAATAATTCCCAGCGTATATAAAACAGTCTTTATACCCTTATTATAAAAATACATGTTAATAAGTACTGCCAACAATTCCACGCCATAGCTCCCTATAAACGAAAACAACAAAAGTATTAGAAAATTTTTGTAAAAAGCGTCCGATATCATCCCCCCCGTGTAGCCAAGATCCCCTAAAGAACGAATATAATCTATAAAAGTATAAAGCGATGGAATGAACACATACAAATAAACCACTCTATTCAGCTTATTTTTGAACAAAGAAACCAAAAAACCAAAAACAAAAAAGAATAGTGATTCGTAAGCTAAAAACAATAAAAAGGTTAAAAATCCTGCTATAGGTTTGTATCCCAGAAGCTGGGAAAAATTTTTAACAAGAGTTGACATAAGCCAAAAATGGGAAACTAACATATAAGTTATAGAATAAATCGCACTGTAGACACCACCCATTATGGGTGAAGAGTTCAATACAACCTTCATCAAGGGCACAAGAAATATAAATGATAAAAATTCCAAATTATATCCCGGCAGTGACAAAGCATGAAAAACCCCAGAAATTAAAGAGAGTAATATATACAAATCGCTCATCCCCCATTATCCTTTGTCTTTGTTTTTCACCTCTAATACATACGACGATATTAAAGAGATCTTTGCTGGCTTTTCTGATTCAAAATATGATCTAAACCATTAGTTATTTTAACAGAACTTAGCATATTTCATATCAAAATTTTTTCTGTTCCAATAATAAACCATTGAAGTATCCTGTAATATTTGCTACAATGCACTATGTGAAAAAGCACCTCTCCGGACTCCGCCCTCGGTGCCTCGAAAGAGGTCGGTAGCGGGGGATGAAGGAGGGGGAAGAAAAAACCAAAAGTGGAGGTGTTCTGGCATGCCGGTAGTTACTATGAAACAGCTCTTAGAAGCAGGTGTCCACTTTGGGCACAGAACAAGAAGATGGAACCCTAAGATGAGACCATACATCTACGCTGCAAGAAAGGGCATCTACATTATTGACCTTCAAAAAACCGTGAAATTGCTCGATGAAGCTTACGAATTCGTCAAAAAGATGGCATCTGAAGGTGCAACGATGCTTTTTGTTGGGACAAAGAAGCAGGCACAAAACGTTATAAAAGAAGAAGCTTTGAGATGTGGAGCTTTTTATGTTAATAACAGATGGCTCGGTGGTCTCATGACAAACTTTAAAACCATCAATCAAAGAATTGACAAGTACATAGAGCTTAGAGAACTGATTGAAGGGGATGGAAGAGAAGAGTTCGAAAAACTCCCAAAGAAAGAGCAGAGCAGGCTCAGAAGGATTTTTGAGAAGTTGAGAAAAAACCTTGGTGGCCTTGTTAAGTTCTATGATGATGGAAGAATCGTAAGAATGGACAGGGTTCCAGACCTTGTATATATAGTGGATCCAAGAAAAGAGAAGATAGCCATAGCAGAAGCTAACAAACTTGGCGTACCGATAGTTGCTATGGTTGATACAAATGCCGATCCAGATCTTATTGATTATGTGATCCCAAGCAATGACGACGCTATAAGATCCATTAAGCTTATAACCAGCAAGATAGCTGATGCTTACCTTGAGGGAAGAGAAGGAATACCTTATGGAGTGGAAGAACAAATTGAATACGAAGAAAACGAAGAAGCTGAAAAAAATGAAGAAGTTGCATCAGAAGAAGCTGAATTTGAAGAAAAATGAATTTCTCAAAAAAAAATCAATAAAAGCCCGGCATGAAGTCGGGCTTTTTCGTTTATTATGGTATACTTTGTCAAAGAGGAGGTGTAAGTAAGGAGTGGCTGTTAAGAGAATAGAGGTTCCAAGAGATATAGAGGTTGTAGAAATATTTGGATACTATGATAAAAGGATAAGATTTGTAAGAAAGAAATTTGATGTAGAAGTTTCACTTATAAACAATGAAATATGGATAAGAGGGAAAGATGAAAAAAATGTCAATGCGGCTACAAAGGTTTTTAAAGAGTTAATAGATGTTACGAAGGAAGGAAAGCTAATAGGGTGGGACGAATTCGAGTATATAGTTGATAAGTATTCAAGCGGTGATGAAGAACTTTCCTTAGGTGATATAGCGAAAGCAGCCATATTGGGAAAAAGAGTGAGACCTAAGACAAAGGGACAAAAAGAGTATATAGAAGCTATCCAGAACAACGATGTTGTCTTTGTCATAGGGCCAGCCGGAACTGGAAAGACCTATCTTGCCGTTGCCATGGCTCTCGATTATTTGAGAAGCGGAAGAGTCCAGAGGATAATACTTACAAGACCAGCTGTCGAAGCAGGTGAAAAACTTGGCTTTCTACCGGGAGATTTGATAGAAAAAGTTGATCCTTATTTGAGGCCGCTTTATGATTCCATAATGGATATGATCCATCCAGAAAGATTCTATTCATATAGAGAAAAAGGGATCATAGAAATCGCTCCGCTGGCATATATGAGAGGGAGAACACTGAACAATTCTTTTGTAATATTGGATGAAGCACAAAATACAACTTACCATCAAATGAAGATGTTTTTAACAAGGCTTGGTTTTAATTCAAAAGCTATAATAACTGGAGACATAACACAACTTGACATTGAAAAGGAAAAATCCGGTCTTATAG
>JAGHBG010000224.1 GCA_021161105.1 Thermotogaceae bacterium
AAAGAAAACCGCGAAAATAAACATAGTCCTTTACCACCAGTAATAATATCCTTTTCCTGTCCAGTATGTGTAGGAGCGCTTCCTCAACCTTAAACCCGCCCAGATTCCAAAAACAAATCCACCAGCGTGAGCCCACCATGCAACATTAGATATCGGCAAAGCAACGCTGATAAGACCATTGAAAACCTGCATAATGAACCAGAAGAAAAGATATATAAAGGCCGGAATTTCTACAAGAGTGAAAAAGATAAAGAAAAAGACAAGAGTAACTATCCTTGAATGAGGGAATAAAACGAAATACGCTCCCATGACAGCTGATATAGCCCCAGAAGCCCCTACCATGGGAGTTGTAGTAAAAGGTGCGAAAATGAAATTAACTAAAGCAGCGAATAATCCTCCTAATATATAAAATCCCAGGAATTTTCCGTGCCCCATAGTGTCTTCAACATTATCTCCAAATATCCACAAAAACCACATATTCCCAAGGATATGAGCCCAACCCCCATGAATAAACATGTGGGATATCCATGGAAATAAGCTAAATCCAAGCTTATTTCTAACTTCGGAAACTGTAAATCGAGCTGGGACAAGTCCAAAGTGGTAAAAAAAAGACAAAAGTTCTCTGCTATTAAGAGAAAGTTCATAGAAGAAAACTATGAAATTAACAATTATTAATGCATACAAAACATAGGGCTTTCTTCTACTCGGGATGGTATCGTAAAGTGGGAACAAAGCAAATCACCTCGGAAAAAGAATGGTGCCGGGGACCGGAGTCGAACCGGCACGGGGGTGTAACCCCCAGCGGATTTTAAGTCCGCTGCGTCTGCCAATTCCGCCACCCCGGCACGCTGATATATTTTACAACATAAAATCAAAATGTCTATAAATTTTAATGAAGTATTTTTTATAAAAGGTTCAAAATATCAGGAAAAAGAGGATTTTTGTTCAGCTATTTCTTTCATATACTCTGTTTCTACGAAAGAATGAATTTTTTCATCATGTCAGTTGCTCAAACAATTATGGCTGCACAGAAATTGGCATAAATATCAAAAACTCTGTTAGTTCCGGAGGAAACGCTATAACTCAAATACCATTAAACTTCTACATGAAGCCACTTCCCCTTTTTCACCATGAACAATCCCAGGATACCGGAAAAAACTATAAAGGAAGAATAAGCTAATGCAAGAATATTCAAATTTGATGTAAAGCGAGAAACTACGATAAGAAGTGGAATTCTGTACGCCCAGTTTCCTATAGAACTGATCATCAATGTGTCTATTGTTCTTCCCCCACCAATTAGTGTTCCGTAGCTGACATTCATAAACGGCAAAAATAAAAATCCGAGGGAAGCATATCTTAAAAATTCCGCTGAAGCTTCAGCGAAATCCTTTTCCCTCGCAAATAGTGATACTATTGGATGTGCAAAAATAAAAATCAAGATAGCTACTATGGATCCCATTAAAACTGATAATTTTAATCCTTCCTTGAATACAACCATTGCTTTTTCTTTGTTATTTTCACCGAGGCTCTGGCCAACAAGCGTTGTTATCGCACCTTCTATTGCAAAAGCTATCATCCAGGTTATATCCAGAACTCTTGAATACACACCAAAAACTGCTGTTGCTGTTACACCTATATAAGAAAAGATTTTAACTATTATTAACCTTGATACATCCCAATTTATCGCATCAAGAAGCGAAGGAGTACCTATTTTAAATATTTTTTTAAGGAGTGAAAGGTGCGGCTTTTCCACTTTGAGCATCCACACATTCCATTTTTTCTTAGCCCATAAAAATCCATGAAACATAGCCGCGGTTTCACAGATACCAGAAGCTACAGCTGAACCAACAACCCCCATATTAAGATTAAACATGAATATAGGATCGAGGACAACATTTGCACTCCCCCAGATGGCACTTATAATAAAAAGCGTTTTAGTATCTCCTATAGACCTGTAAGTTGTCATCATCGTCCCATAGAGAAAGCCAAAAGGCAAAAAAACAATTCTCCATTTGTAATATGCCATAGCAGCATCTATATTTATGTTTCCACTTCCCATCCAGTAAAGAACATAGCTTGATAAAGAAGAAGTAATAAAAAGCAATAAAAGCCCTGAAAGAAATTTATAAAAAGCAATCTGTCGTCCAATTCTTTGAAACTCTTCGTAATTCTTCTCGCCCCATCTTCTTGACAAAAGAACCACCGAAGCAACACCAAATATTTCGTTCAAAATGTAATTCATGGAATAAAAATTTACAGCCAGGGTAACAGACGCTACGGCTTCCTTCCCGAATCTACCTATCCACATCAGATCAACTGTATTGTAAAGAATCGATATCACGGAACTTCCCATCGATGGTAGTGCGAATGCCAGAATTCTTCGTGAAACAGTTTTTCTCACATTCTTCACCTCGTTATTAACAAAAATGCTTTACATGAATAACATATAAAAGCATTCTATCCAATGTGGTGTTGTTTAATTCCGAAACGAAGATACATATCTCAAAATGTTTTTGTTTTTCGTGCCGGGGTTCAACATCGCATATCATCAAAAATGCTGGGAAAATATTCCATGGCGCATCAAAAATACAGATAGTTTTCCCCTATTAATTTTTAAGAGAAAAATTCAAATAGAATAAGTAACCTCCACAGAAAGCCAGATCATTACCATACTCTTCTACCTGTCGCTGGATTTTCCCCGGATTCAACCCCTTTTGCAAGCTCTAAAAGCCATGCGTCGGTTGAGAATACAAGTACCTTTGCGTCAGATTTTGGATCATTTATAGAAACACCATGACCTTCTGGATTTAAAATTACTATGCTCCCTTTCAGTATTTTTTCTCTGAGCTTTTCTATGTCATATGACTTTTCACTTGCCCAGTTAAATGTGATTTCCTTCCCATATAGAGGCCCTTCTTCCGAATAGAATGCAGTGTTATATCCCAGGTTCTTCAAATATTCCATTTTCTCCTTACCTTCTACATAAATAGGCAGATATATCTTTCTTGAAATCAATGTTTCAATCACCTTTTCATCTATCTCCCCGCGCCCATCAACTATGGGATATATACCAGCATTTGCAAATCCTTCTCCCATGAGCTCAAGCATTTTTACCGTTATATAAGGTGATGTTGAGAACCTATCAAGAGGATTTTTATCGTCCTTACTTAACGTGTCCAAAGTTCCATATACAATAGCATTTATTCCTAACCTTTTCAATTGTATTCCCACAGCTTCTGCAAAATCCCTTGATAACTCAAGATTTGAGTTTACGCCTATGCACAGGTTAGATATATCTCTAACAATTTTTTGCATTTTTGTATCTAAAACAGTATAGCCTTCTTTGTACAGAATTGGAACAAAGTCAATCACCTTCCATCCTATCATTAACACGGAAGCGACTATCAAGGATAAGATTAACAACTTTCGCAACACCAGAATCATTATTCGATGGAGCAACAAAATCTGCCACCTCCTTAACTCCCGGTGTGGCGTTCCCCATAGCTATCCCCAATCCCACCATCTCTATAATATCAGCATCATTATCGTTGTCACCAAAAGCAACTACATCTTTAAGGGAAAATCCCATATATTGCGATAATAATAAAAGAGCTTTTGACTTTCCAACATCCTTTGGAACGAAATCAAGATATGTAGGAAAAGACTTGAATATCCTCAAAGTAGGGAACAGGGGAGACAATTTTTCCTTAACCTCGTCTAAAACTACTGGAGTTGATATTGCTAAAATTTTGGTTACCCCATGTTTTGACGCCACTTCTACAAGATCGTCAACTACCCTGTACTCCACCCCTGAATGTTTTGCATAGGATTTTATCTCATCGTTATCTTCTTCAGATATCAACTCATCGTTTATATAAACCTGCCTGTGTACTTTCATTGCTCTCAATTTTTCTATGACTTTTGCTGCTATCTCTGGTGCTATCTTACTTTCATATATAATTCCCTCACCAGGAATATAAACCATTCCACCATTGTAGGCAATTGTAGGAAAAAGTATTCCAAAATTTCCCCGAGAAAATTTCAACACAGATTTAAGCATCCTTCCACTTGCAAGAATAACTGTATGGCTTTCAGCTGCCCGTAAAACCGCTTCCTTATTCTCTACAGAAAGCTTTTCTGCATCATCCAGAAGGGTTCCATCAATGTCAAAAACAAATACCACATACTCACCTCCATAATATGCTGAAAATTCTTTTATATTCCTGGATTATACCTTCATCTTTTGTCACAAAAATTATTTCAAAATTTTTTCTAAAAGCCGATTCAGTAAAATTTGCCGAGCCTGTAATAAGTAACTTTCCATCCACTATCATGAACTTATGATGAAGTGTTATATCCCTAAAAACTTTTACTTCGAATTGACTCGCTGGATGTTTTCCTATGTACTTTTCAGACCAATCATCCATTGCAATTTTAACTTTCACACTTCTGGAAGAAAGATACTTCAAAGCCCCGAAAATATTCATATCTGTAAACGCATATACAGCTATATCAACCTCTTTCTCAGCTTCATTCAAAGCCCTGTACAGAACCGTTTCAAGATCAAAAAAAGGTGATACATAAAAAATTCCCAACGAAGTTCTATAAACACCCTTCGGTTTTTTTCCATTCCATAAATCATTAAATATCTCTTCAAATACTTTTATAACATCTGTTTCATGGAATATTATTGCATCGTTCAAATCCTCATACATGGAAGATTGCGTAAAATTCATGGAACCAAACACAACTGCATTACCAGTTAATAAAAATTTTGCATGGTGAAGGGTGCGGTTTTGATCAAGCTTTAAATTTCTGATTTTCGAATCGTATTCAAGTATAGCGGCATGGTCAATCTTATTTATATAATTTACAACCCGGATATCATCTGCAGCCAGAGCCGATAACGAAGCCTGAGTGGCAGAATACAAAGCACCCATTATTACTTCATTTAAATTCCCAAATTCACTGGATATAACAGCAGCTCCATATATGAGAACAATTGGGACCGAGATGGTCCCAATTGTAATGAACTTTTTCCACATTTTCATCATCTTAGAAGATTCAGGACATTTGCTGAATTTACCCTCGACTGCGCCATAATGCTGGTTGTTACATTGCTTAGCAGCTGAAGCCTAACCTGTTCCATAATTCCTTTTGCCATATCCATATCCTCTATGGTGCTAAGAGCACTGGTCATATTAGTTATTGCATTTGCAACATTATTCATAGCATGCTCCAGCCTGTTTGTATATGCACCTATGCTGGATCTAACACCGGAAGTTTGATTTATCATCTGATCTATCGCTTCTATTGCCTGCTGAGCTCCCTGCTGCGTAGATATGTTTATATCGTTGAGATTAACGGATGTTCCATTGAGATTCGCAGTCAAATTTTCTGGATTCATATTCGGAATATTTACTTCCATACTCTGCCCCTCATTTGCGCCAGTTTGTATCTCTCCGTTATAACCCTGAAGGACATTTATTGTGTTATACTGCGTTGACTGCGCAGTTTGCCTTATCTGCTGGCGAAGCTGATTGAACTCTTCTTGAAGAGCCGTTCTTTCCGAATCAGTTAAAGTTCCATTGGCAGCCTGGACAGCAAGTTCCCTCATTCTTTGAAGATTATCCTGTATGGAAGAAATTCCTCCTTCTGCAGTATTTAAAAGATTCTGACCATAAGCTATACTATCAAGCGCCTTGCTGAATCCCTCAATCTGCGCCCTCAACTTGTTTGCTATTGCAATTCCAGCAGCATCGTAGCCTGCTGCGGGTATTCTCTTCCCCGTTGATAGCTGGTTCATAACCTTTTGAAGTGATCGGTTCACATCACGAAGTCTGGAAAGGTTCCATAAGCTGCTGACATTGTTTATCCTCATATCATCACCCCCTTTCAGGAGTATTTTACACTATTTTTGACTTTATTTGATAACTAAAAGTTTAAATTAATACCATAAATATAAAACAAAACCAATATTATCTCTCTTTCTTTTCCAAAATCCCTTCACTTTTGTTAAAGGAACTGCTTCCATCTTAAGTTTTCATTAC
>JAGHBG010000117.1 GCA_021161105.1 Thermotogaceae bacterium
GTGTTGAACTTTTTCCTATTCTCTTCTAAAAGCAGGTCAAATTCCAGTTCAAAGGGTTCTTTTTGATGCTCAGCAAGATGAGCTTGTATGTTCTTTAAAAGCTCATTTAGTTCTTTATAATGTACCATCTCATTTTCCACGTTCTTCATTTTGAAAATTTCTTTAAACGCATCATTTGCATAAAGAATATGCTTACCATCATGCAATGTTGCACCTTCACTAAAAAAATTCAAAATACCGAGGTCAGATATTTCTTTTATATTAATCAACTTTTCACCACCTGAAGCTCCTATTTTCATGACAATTTTGTATAAATAAAAGGGAGAAAGCCAGTGCTTTCCCCCTCTGTTCTTTCAAATTTCTTTAAAGGTCAACTTCCCAGAGTTTTACAAGTTCGTCCCAATGTTTCTTTCTGTAATCCTCAAGAAGTTCTATATACTCCTGGACTTTGTTTTGTTCTCTCTGCCAGAATTCTGGCGTTCTTTGCTCATCAAGTTCTTCAACAGTCTTACCCTGCTGTTCTACCCATGTGTAATACTTAAGATTGTGCCATCTCTCTCTCTGCCATCTTGTTCCTTCAACTATCCAGCTTGGCTCCTGATTGATGAAAATTCTTTCAAATCTACTTTTTGCCTCCGCATGGGTAAGTTTTCCAAACTGCTTTTCCATATTCTGAATAACTGACCAGTATCTGTCAATGTTATCTGTAGCTACGACGAAGATATTATCTTCTTCTGTCAAGTTGTAGAACTTTGCCATCTTTATTGCACCTATGACATTTGCGACTCCGGAGATTCCGAATTTATCGGCAAGGTACTCAACGGTTTCTCTATCAACTATTGTACTTAGGTATTCTTTACCCACTTCATCAACTAAAACATGAAGCATAAATTTAGAATCCCAATCACTCACCAGTACTACAGCATCCATGTTATAAACATTATGGATCCATGTAACGTGTTTGTCTCCTATACCCTGTATGTCATGGGCTCCATATCCATTGAAAGCGAGTGTTGGACATTGGAGTGGTTCAACAGCTACAATCTTTGCCTCCGGAAATTCCTGCTTTATCCTGTCTCCACTGGCTATTGTTCCTGCAGAACCCACGCCAAGAACAACCGCAGATATTCTTTGATTTCCAATCTTATATTTTCTCACAAGTTCTATAACAGCATTCCCTGTTACATAGTAATGGAATCTGTAGTTGCCGAACTCTGAAAACTGATTGAGTATCTTAATTTTCTCCGGGTCTTCCTTTTGAAGTTCTTTACTTTTCTCGTATATCTCCCTAACGTTTGCTTCTCCACCGGGTGTTTTAACATACCTTGCCCCATATCTTGTTATAGTATCGAATCTCTCCTGGCTCATCTCTTCAGGAAGGATAACAATAGAGTCGTAATTCATTCTTGCACTGACCCATGCTCCGCCTATTCCATAGTTACCCGTTGACGGCCATATAAGAGTATGCCTTGTTGGATCAATTTCACCAGTTACTGTCTTTTCCATGAGAACCGAATACGTTGCACCAACCTTGTGACTTCCAGATGGAAAGTCCTTTGCATAAAGCACGATGATGTTTGCCTTCACCCCTGTAATTTCCTTGGGCATAACGAAATAGTAAGGTTCGTCGTTTTCGTTATACCATGTGATGTTGAACAGATTAACTGGATGGAGTGGGTCTTTCTTCTTCATCTCAAATGCCTTTTTCCTTATCTTTGGATCAATCTTCCAGGGATGAAGCATCTCCTCATAAGTCGGTCCTACGATAGGTACTCTTTTCTCCACTAAAAATCCCTCCTCTGTAGATTTGGATATTTTGTTTGTTATTATACTACCAAACGGTGGTAAAATAGAAAAGTGGTGGTGGGATTATGAGAGTTGACCCAACTTCCTTCAATCCTGTGCTTGGCTATAAACTGGATCCTGGTGAGCCAGGGTTGGCGTATTCTGCACCAGCAAGTATGAGTATACTTCGTGTTCTCACACAGGAAGTAAGTAATTACCTTGCCTTTAAAAAGGAAGCCATGAGGCAAGGTGGATTTATCATATCTGGTGGTATATATCTCGATCTGAGGAAAAGAGGAGGATTTTTAGCTGCTGTAGCGGGTAAAACAAAAGTTTTTATGTACATTCCAGGTGATAAAAACACCTTAGAATCCAAAAATCTGCAAAACTCCGAACAATCTCAAAATCAGCCAGATTCAAAGCAAGAAATTGAAAGGAAAATACAGGAACTTCAACAGAGAATTACTCAAACTCAAGACCCCTTGGAAAGGGAAAAGCTTGAAAGAGAGCTCACCCTCCTCGAAATGGCTTTGAGTTCGTTCAAGGCTTCCTTAAAGCTCCCTCAATTCCTTATAGGTTCTCTCCTGGATACCATGGTATAGTGTATAATTTCAATCATGAAGATATTTAAAGTCGTTGTGATTCAGTTTTTTTACTTCATAACAGGTGTTATAGCTGGAGCTCTTTTACTCTACTGGGTTATGGAATACCAGCATAACGAATTACATCTGGTAGTGGTACCAGAAGTTGTTGGTTTAAATTTTGATGAAGCTTCATTAGTTTTAAAAAAAGCTGGGGTAAATCCTGAGATTATTGGAAGTGGGAAAGTAATAGGCACTTATCCAAGATCAGGAGTGAATGTGTTCGAGGGAAGGAAAGTTGAAGTTTATTGCTTCAATTTCAACGTTCGAAGGTACATAAACAGATTGATTGGTGTAAACAAAGATTTTGCAGAGGAAGTGCTGAGAGATTTGGACTTAAAATACAGCTTCTCCTATATCGCCTACTCAAAAGATGAAGGAAGGATACTCTCTATCTACACAAAAGGAAATAACGTGTATCTTCTTGTGGATAAGGGAGAAAGAAAAAAGTACTTCATGATAACAGATTTTCGCGGTATGGAAATCGAAAAGGCTATAGAGCAAGCAAAAAGTTTGGATATTCCCTACCAGATCATAGGCAATGGAAAGATTGTTGTGGATCAGTCACCCGCGCCAGGTACCGTGTTTGATAGAATCGTCTTAATAACAAGGTGAAAAAACATCGGAGGAGATAATGTGAATGTAAGAAAAAAATTATTATGGGCAGTTATATTTAACATCGCCATCGTTCTTGCAGAAGTTTCCGGGGGGATACTTTCGAAGAGTATAGCTCTCCTTTCTGATGCCGTTCATAATTCTACAGATGTAATATCTATGGTTTTTGCGCTAATCGGATCATACATCGCCGCAAGAAATGAAAATGAAACATTCACATATGGTTACAAAAGAGCAGAAATAGTCTCTTCTCTGGTTAACTCCACTTTCATAATCATAATGGGCGGATTCATTCTTTTAGAAGGTATCAAAAAAACAGTACATCCATATGTTACAAATCCAAAGATTCTTTTACCTGTTGCCTTTGTTGGACTTCTTGGAAACGCATTTACATTACTGATTCTTCATGAACACCACAACGAACATCTAAATGTTAAGGCTGCATGGATTCATATAATGGCAGATACCATTTCTTCCGTCCTTGTCGTAGGTCTGGGTGTTTTGTTTTTTTATAAAGATTATTACTTCTTAGATGGTATCGTATCAGTTGGTATAGCTGTATACATGATTAGTATGGCAATACCGATATTTAGAGAAAGTTCTCTTATACTAATGCAGGCCAATACAGGAAAGGTTTCTCTTTCTGATGTCAAAGAAGAATTACTGAAAATAAAGGAAGTAAGAGATGTTCATCATATACATTTATGGAACCTCGATGAGAAAAACACACACGTTGAGCTTCATATTAAAAAATCTGAAAACGCCAACAACGACGATCTTTTAAAGAAAGTTTACGATAAGCTAAAAGAAATTGGTATTTCTCATGCAACTGTTCAAATTGAGAAAAATGTGTGTCCTGATGAAAGAGGTGGTGATTGAGTGGCTGAGAGTATTGAGACTACCAGTGGGAAAAAGATCATCACTCTATTTTCCAGTTTCATAATGGAACTCAACAATATTAAATCCAGGGATCAGATATTATCTGCTCTCGTAAGGATCTTGAGAAAAATCGTAAGCCCAAAATGGGTAGTGATTCTTGATGAAAGAAAAAAACTCCCTCTTTCTTTTCCCAAAGATGACGACCATAACTATATGCGATTTTCCGAGCTTATAGATTGGGCTATGGAAAATAATAGTCATTCCTTTTACCCAGTGGGTGATGAAATAGTAGGACTTTTGCCAATGATTCGAGCGGGTGAAATAAGAGGAATCATAATTTTAGGACTTAATGAAGAGCCTAAAGTGGAGGAAATAGACGCTTTAAGGGTGTTTTCTTTCCTTTCATCTACTGTTGCTGAAAACATAATGCTACTTCAAGAATTGACGGAAAAGAACAGGCTTGTTGAGGAAACCATGAATTACCTCCATAGCATACTGGACACCTTCCCCGAAATGGTCATAGTAGTTTCTCAAGAAGGCGAGATAGTATACATGAACAGAAGATTTGTGGAAGAAAGTAACAATGATGAAATAAAAGAAAAGGCAATGCAAATAGCCAGAGAAGTTATAGAAACCGGAACTAGAAGAACCGGAGAAATTGAGTCAGATGGCCAATTCTACTCGATAGTTGCAGAACCACTAAAATACTACTCTACCACTCAGGCAGTAACAACCATAATGAACATAACATCCACTAAAGAACTGGAAAAGCTAAAGCAGATTGATAGAATGAAGGCAGAGTTTATTGCAAACATATCTCACGAGTTAAGGACACCTCTTGCAGCTATAAAAGCCTACTCAGAGACCATCCTGAATAGCTTAGAAGAGATTGATATAGACACACTTAAGGATTTCACAAAGACAATTTATGAAGAAAGTCAACATCTTGAAAATCTTTTAAATGAGCTTCTTGACTTTTCGAAAATGGAGAGAAAAGCACTGAAAATGGAAAGACGAAATGTTAATGTTGTTGAAGTTATAAAAAGTGCTGTAGATTCTATGATGGAATATGCAAATTCCAACAAAGTAAAACTTTTCTTTGAAAGTAATGATGACGTTATCGAAGCCTATGTCGATCCCACCAGGATCAGACAGGTTGCCTTAAACCTGATAAGTAATGCAATAAAGTATTCAAAAAAGGAAGCAGAGAATAAATATGTGAGGGTGAAATTGGAAAAAAAGGAAGACACATTTCTGCTTCTGGTTGAGGATAACGGAGTTGGTGTACCAAAGGATAAACTTGGTAAAATATTTGAGAAATTTTACAGAGTAGATTCTTCCCTAACTTATGAGGTATCCGGTACAGGCTTAGGGCTTTCTATCGTTAAAGAAATAGTAGAGCTTCATGGTGGAAGAGTATGGGTAGAAAGCGAAGAAGGGAAGGGAAGCACCTTTAATGTGGAAATTCCTTTGAGTTTGGAGGGAAATGATGGCCAGCATTGAGAAAATGATAGATAAATTGGAGGAATTACCCTCACCAGATTTTATCGTCCAAAGGATAATTAGCCTGGCTTCAGATCCTAACACCTCAGCCAGGGAACTTGCTGAAGCTATAATGATAGATGCGAGTTTAAGTGCTAAGATTCTTAAATTGGCCAATTCTGCTTATTATGGAATACCGCGAAAGATTACTGTACTGAATGAAGCTATAATGATATTAGGATTTAAAACTGTCAGAAACCTCGCTATGAGTGTGTTCACATATGGAGCACTCTTTCAAAAATCAAAAAGGGAAGACTCTGGAATAGATAGAAGAGCCTTATGGAGACACTTTGTATATGTTGCTGTTGCCAGCGAAACTCTGGGAGAGATATTGGGATACCCCGTTAAAGAAGAACTTTTTATGAACGGTCTGCTCCACGATATAGGTAAGGTAGCACTCGATGTTATCAGTCCAAAGTTGATGAAGGCTTTACATAAAATAACTTCCGAGAAGAAAAGAAACTTCATTGAAGCCGAAAATCTTCTGGAAGTCCCCTCTCACACTTTGATAGGAGCAAAGCTTGTAGAAAAATGGCTATTACCCGAGATGGTTGTCCAATCTGTTTCAGGCCACCACAACCCCGATCTTTACATTGATTCTATAAATGCTGAAATTATAGCTATAGTCCACATAGCAGATGTTGTAATAAACATCATGCATCCTGGTGATTCACTATCCTATGGAAAACCTGAATTAAATCACGAAGCGTTGAATATTCTTTCGTTAAAACCAAAAATTTTGTCAAAGTTTATTGATAGACTAAAAGACAAACTGGAAAAGGTAGATGAGTTTATTAATATGTAAAATGAGGAGGGAACTTGATGAAGAAAAAATTTCTTCTTATATTCCTTTTAACATTATCTGCGGTTGGTTTTGGAGGTTACATAACTTATTTTGACACAACTTATGGAGTAGGAACTGGATACTCTATGGACGACTGGGAATTCTGGTTGGGATACCCTTATATAGGCACATCATTCA
>JAGHBG010000098.1 GCA_021161105.1 Thermotogaceae bacterium
AAGCTTTTGATTGTTTAGCTATTCTAAAATTAAAAAATTTCTTAATTACATCTAATGATATATGTTCCTTCTTTCTTGACTAATTTTTCCCTACGTGTTACACATATATGCGGAATGTATATAAAGGGGCGAGATTAATAAACTATGATTATGGGAGAATTTTTTGAAGATATAGGGGGAAGAGAAAACACAGTTTCGGGCCTGATCGAGGATGGGGCTAGCGTAGTGGCCAAAGGATTCTCTGGTGGTGATAAAACTCAGCTGCTTATATTGCATGCTATCGAACTTTCTTAAAGAGGCTTTTATGGTTTTCATTTAGATAAAATTCTGGAAAACCCAGAGAGTCCAGCAGCACGTAGTGTTTTTAAAATCTTCGAGAAACCTAAAGAAATTCTCAAAATATGAGGGAGGGATTGGCAATGATAATAGCTATCCCGGTGGAAACCGATGAAGGAATGAACTCGATGATCGCAGAACATTTCGGTCGAACACCTTATTACGCGTTTGTAAAAGTGGAAGGTGGAGAGATAGTCTCCATGGAAGTAGAGCCTAATCCCCTTCCTGAACACGCCGCTGGAGAGCTCCCGGCTTACATGCACAAAAGGAACGTAGATGTGCTGATAGTACGGGGAATCGGTCAGAAAGCTTTAAGATATCTGAACGAGTATGGAATTCAGGTGATACGCGGTGCTCAGGGAACCGTTGAAAATGTTGTGAAGAATTTTATCCAGGGGCAACTGAATGATACAGAGTATGAACCTGCAGAACACTTTCACAACCCCAAGTTCCAAGGCGAATAGCCATCCCTACCGTAACTGAAGATCTGGACGGTGAAATGAATCAGAGGTTCGCCTGAGCAGCCTGCATTACTATTTCTGACGAAGCACAGGACAGTCCAGCTTTCATGAAAACAAAGTTGCTTAAGCCTACGGTACGGGACCGCGAAGGGCTCAGTTTTTGGCGGGGAAGAAATTGAACTGTAAGAGAAGCTTTAGAAGCATTTAGAGAAGGCAAACTGATGCGAATGAAAGGTCTAGCACGTTAAGGACATTGAAAGGCTATAATGTGAGGAGTGAAGAATATGAAGCTGATAGTACTCTGTGATGACCATGCACGCACTTCTTCCAGTACTTCAAATAGTTTTTTTAAAGGCAACATTGTAAGCTGCCATCTTGGAATCAGGGTAGTGTTAGAATGAGCTTCAAGTACGTTTACGGTCCTGTGCTATCGAGATGGTTGGGAGGATCCACAGGAATCAGCCCCATTCCCCAAAACATGCAATTACTCCTGTATCTACTGTCAACTCGACAGAACATCAAAGTTGACAAATGAAAGGCAGGATTTTTCCATTAGAGAAAACTCTCCAGGAAGTATCAGAAATCCCTAAAGATGGGGCAGATGTTATAACCATAGTGGGCGAAGGTGAACCAACACTGTATTTGAGGCTTGGAGAACTCATACTTGGGATTCAACAACGTGTGGATTTGCCTGTAGTTGTTATAACCAACGGTGGGTTGTTGTACGAATCACAGGTGAAAGAGGCGTTGCTACTTGCAGATATAGTCCTTCCTTCACTGGATGCGTGGGACAAAAAAAGCTTCCAGCGTATCAATCGTCTACATCCTTCACCTAAGTTTGAAAGGGTCGTTGAAGGACTGAAAACCTTCACTCGAGAATTCAAGTGAAGAAAGCTGCTACAACCTTGAACGCAGTTGCACTGGATTTTTTGACCTGCGATGGTTACAGAACAGATCCTAAGGATGCTATAAATGAGATTGTTTCAATCATTAAACGCCATCCAATGACAGAATCAGAGATAATGAATTTATTTAGGCTGATAATCCTTTGCTTTGGTTTTCCAACCTTTTTACAGGTGTTCTGACGATTTTTCATCCTATAGAAGAAAAGTCAATTGCGTACCTGAAAAAACTTCAAAAGGTTAAAACCAGGCTGAATCACTTTCCCACCTCCCAATAGTGTAAAAGCTGGGAGTTCAGAAAAAGTTCGGTTAATATTTTCATATCCATCCAGGCGAACCATCTTAATTTCCTTGACATCAATCTATCATTTAGCCCTCTCCAGTCCAGGGATTTTAAAAAAAAGAAATACTTTAGTATATAATAAGCTTTAGATTAATTTCACATGAGTTAACTTTCTCCTGAAGCTTTAAGAAAAAGGAGGGGTAAATACGAAAATATTTGTAAGCCTTTCATTCTTATTAATACCGATTATTTTGCTTGGAGGAGGTGGCGGCGTCATAGCAGGATATCTACCCGCTATTCCTTCTCCTTTAGATCAGTCCATAGCCGCAAAAAACATCTTTCTTTTTGGCGGATATGGTACAGGAGGAGAAGGTTTTTCAATTGGAGGAATCGGTTTTGGAGGTGAATCAGAGTTTGAAGTAAGTTCCACAAAGTATGTTTACAATATAGGAGCAGGAGGATTACTGCTGGAATATGGAAAAAACCTCGGATCTTTTTTAAAAGCAAATTTAGGAGTTACCGTAGGTGGAATGGAAGAGGAATTGTTAAGATGGAAAGACGGTGAAAACACTGCAGAATCATTTATGAATGGAACATCAGAAGGATATACTTTTGTTGAGAGAGCATCTTTTTTCACTTTGCCGATGATCGGAACTGTGTTGAAATTGAACTTTGTGAATATACCAATTTATGGTGCATATCTTCTTGCATATTCTCACGAAGGGTGGAGATTCGACGAAGGAAAACTTGTAGATGCTGATGGTAATAAATTCCTTGGTCAATGGATGATTTTTGGAGGAGTCATTTTTTGAAGAAGTAATGACTCTTTAAAAATATATCAGAATCGGTTAATTTTGTAACTCACGATATTTGAGCTCTCCATTATAATATCATACAGTTCCCAATAAATTTTAACCCAAAATCAGCGATTTCATTACTGAGTTAAGAAGTTCATCAAATCGTTAAAAGAATTCAATATTTCTGCTGCGTTTGATATTTCAAAAATATTTGTATTTACCTGCTCCTCTCTTTTATTGTTTGTTATATGGATGTAAAATT
>JAGHBG010000068.1 GCA_021161105.1 Thermotogaceae bacterium
ATTCTAATTTGCCGGTAGATGTAAAGGTTAAACTCTTCTCACCACAGCTTGTAGACGACTCAAGGAATGCATTTAAGAGTGAAGTAACCATTTTACAAGGAAGTGCTGTGGAACCCATTCTTGATTTCTCAGGATATAAACTTGTTCCTGATGGCACTCAGATGGTTATTTACTATTCTGCATCTCCTACAGGCTATGATCCGAAAGATTCCACACTTGAAATTCCTGATATCTCACTGAGTGACAATACTTTGACTTTCAGCGCAACTGTAAACTACGGTGATTTGCAAGTAAGCGTAGTAACTATAGGAGGTATTACAGAAAATGCTACAGGAGAGCTTAATTTTGGAAATATTGATGAAGAAGGTAAAGAACTCGTTGACGCACTGATTCAGGTTATGTCTACAGTGCAAATGGATGGAACGCTAACATTCAATCTTGATGTAACAGGGACACTTGATGCAACGCTTGACTCTTATGATGAAATGGGGAATCTCCTTGCTGCGACAAACGTGGGAGTTTTGATAGATAATGGAATTTTGAGCTTAAAGCCGTTACTTGAGGGTTTAAAGGATATTATCAAGGAAGGAACTCCAACCTTGATAGATTATGATGTGGATGTGAGCGTAGATGAGATTTCTTTCGATCTTGCTGATGCTACTGGTATAACAGTATCTCTTGATGTAGAAGCTCCTCTGTCTTTCTCGTTTGATAAGCCCATGAAAGTGTTCTCATATGAGGATATTGTGTCTGATGACAGCATACCGGATAACGCAACCTTGACGGAGGCAACTCTTACCATAGAAGGCACCAATACAACAGGTATAAATCTTGAAATCGATGCAACGATAAATGGAAAGAGTTATGAGATAAAGACTGATGGTTCTAAGATAAATGGCTATATAAAATTAACAGGAGAAGATGTGGAGAAACTGAAAAATGAAGGACTTCCATATAAAGTTGAAGTCTGGTTGCCGGAAGGTTCATATACATTGTCTTCAGAGGGGGAACTTGACATAAAAGTGAAGCTGGAAGCTGACCTAACCGTGGGCACGAAGTGAGCAGGGGGGTGATTTGAATGAAAGTTAAATCAGTTCTTATTTTAGTGGTGTTGATAAGTGCAATTGCTTTTTCTATGATCCCGACGCTATATCCTGATAATCCTGTTTTCGTATTTGAAACACCCAGAGAATGCCTTGATATATCTGATATGAATGCAGGTTTGGGACTTTCGAATAATCTTATAACCATTGATGATATAAACAGGCTTCTTACTGGAGAAAAAATAGTGTTTGATGCCACGAGGCTTGAGATGATTGGGAATGATGGTTTTCTTTTGTTTCCCAAAGTTCTTGTTTCTGACTACATCGGACTTGGTATTGGAAATGTAAAGTTGGGAGTAAATGCCAAAATTTCTGCAAACATTACTGCAAATCTTCCAGTAGAAGCAATGAGGTTCATATTTGGAGATTATGATTTTGGAGAATCATTGAGTGCTACCTTCACGTTATTTAAAGGCGGAATTTTTGGCCAGGGTGGAGCTTTATTTGGTTTAAAGTTAGGAAGCTTCTCAATGGCAGTGGAAGGTGGCGCTTATGTACCTCTCATTGTCTTTGATAAAGATTCAAAATCTTTGTTCTACTACAGTTCAAACGAAGATGAAGGAAGCTTTGAAATAGCTTTGAAGGGTGATCAAAAGCTTTACAGTCTTTTAAATTCACTTGACTCTCCTACATTCAGTTCAGAAGATTTGAGCAATGCAGCAGGTTATTATTTGAATTTTGGTATTATGTGGGATGTTGGAGATTTCAAAGTAGCAGCTGCTCTTAATAACTTCAGCATAAAACCTGCAAATCTTGAGTATTCTGGATATGTCTATGTGACTTTTGAAGCGTCATATTCCAATTTTGAGTTTAATTCCGCAACGCCAGTTGTAGAATACACCGAAGGTGAACTTCAACAACTTGAGGAGCCCATTGAATTAACCATTCCATACGAGGTTAACCTATTTGCATCTTATGAATGGTCCGTCTTTGACTTTGCTTTTCATGGAAAGTTAGTGCCGGATATGGATTATTCTGAATATGGTGGGTACATAAGCCTCTGGAACATGCTCTGGGCAGACTTTACATACCTTCCAGGTGGTTTATGGAAGAAAGAAGCTGGCCTGAATATAGATATTAAAGCTTTACGGTTAACTGCAGCAGCTGGTGTTATAGATGCAGGAGGTATTTTTAACTTTGATCCATCAAAAATGACAGGTCTTTCTGTGAATGTTGGTGTGGGAATTGGTTTCTAAACATAAAAAAGAATCGCCCCGCCTCTGGCGGGGTTTATTCTTGCATGAATTGGCATTAGATATTAAAATACAAAGGCGTATGGGTGCGTAGCTCAGGGGGAGAGCGCTTCCCTCACGAGGAAGAGGTCGCAGGTTCGAATCCTGCCGCACCCACCAGAGGGGCGAAGCTCGCCCCATTTTTGTTTTGGAGGGGGGTAACTATGAGTTTAATGGAAAGAGTTGACTTTGCTATAAAAATATCCAGAAAAGCAGGAAAGATTTTACTGAGTGAATGGGGAAATCCAGCTAACATTTCTGAGAAAAGTTCCTTTCAGGATCTTTTGACTAACATGGATAAGAAATCTCAAAGCATCATAGTTGAAGCTATAAGGGAAAAATTCCCGGAGGATGGAGTTTTGGCGGAAGAAGGCATTGATGAAAGAAAAAGTAAAATGTGGGTAATTGATCCCATCGATGGAACGGTGAATTACGCTTTTGGATTACCGTCATTTTCCGTCTCTATTGCATATGTTGAAGACGATCAGCCAAAATTAGGGGTTATACATCTTCCAGTTATTGATGAAACTTACTATGCTGTTCATGGCAGCGGAGCGTATATGGATGGAGTAAGAATAAAGGTGTCGTCAAGGGATGAATTAAGAAAGACAGTGGGGCTTATGGGATTCTTTAGAGGTTTTACGGGAAAGTTCATAAGTGAAATGGAGGATAAGGTTATAAGGATTAGAATGCTTGGCAGCATTGCTGCAGGAGCAGCTTACATTGCTGCAGGCAGGGCGGATTTTTATGTTGCCAAAAGGGCAAATCCCTGGGATGTCGCTGCAGCTGTTTTGATATTAAAAGAAGCTGGTGGAAGGGTTACCGATATAGAAGGAAAGGAAGTTGGAATATATTCGAAAAGTTATGTGTTTTCCAACGGAAAAATTCATGGTGAACTGTTAAAACACATCAAAGACATAATTTGACTTTTGTTTTTTCATTTCGTACATTCTGGAGTCGGCTATTTTTACAGCAGTGTTTAAGTCTTTGACTTCTTCGGGGACTGAAACTACTCCGTATGAAAAATCACCATCGAAGTATGATGCTATGCGCTCCATTATTTCAATTGCATCGTTTTTTGATGCACCGTCTAAGAGGATTAAAAATTCATCTCCGCCCCATCGGATTATTATGTCGGTTCCCCTCACATTGTTTTTAAATGTGTGGACAAATTCTTTAAGGAGTTTATCACCCTTTTCATGACCCTGGGAATCGTTTATCAATTTAAGATTATCAATGTCAACAAATACGAGTGAAAAACTTCTTCCACGTGTTGCACTTTGAAAGTACTTTTTTAAAAACTCTTCACCGAAAGTTCTTGTATAGGCACCAGTTAATGAATCAATAGTTGCCTTTTCTTTTATTCTTTCAAACTTTAATATGTTTTGTATGTGGTATGAAAGAATACTTTGAACATATCTTAATAGATTGAGATTTTCAGATTTTAACCTGCCCTGCACGAAGACTTTCAAAACATAACCGGAAGTTAAGGGAAAATTCATAAATGGTGGTGTTGTTTCACCATAAGAGGCAATTTCATCTTTATCTCTAATCAATTGCACACCTTTTATGTCTTCAAAGGATGAAAAGATGGTTCTTACCACCCTGCTTGCCAGAGAGTATATTTCCACTTCCCTTATGATATCAAGGGTTATGATAAAAGCCAGCGCGGAGGTTGCCCCTTCTTTTCCCAATACACTTTTTATTAAATTTTCTGTTTTTTCCATGTTGTCATCTCCAGAATTTTTTACTTTCCTTTATGTATATCGTCCATAAAAGAATAATGTTTAATGGGGGACCTATATGAACCATTAATCCGTTTTAATATATCTGTTCTTTTAGCACTTTTGTTAAGGTTTTTAATTGATATCATTAAGTTTTTTCATAGCCCTGCTTTTTGGCTTACGTCTGTCTTTCCTCTGAGATGGGTTTACTTTTTCGTAAGTTTCATTATTTCTTTTATTAATATGTTTAGTGATAGAATTCCTAAGGGAAACTTAGAAAATATAAAAGGAGGGGAAAAAAGGATGAATTATCCGGAGTTTGAATACTCTGTTATTAAGCCTTTTGAAAATTTCCCGATAATTGATTTTTCAGATCCTGAAGATGAAAGGAAAATGAGAGAAGCTTTAAAAAAGGTTGAATCCGAACTTGGCAGGGAGTATCCAATAGTCATAGGTGGGGAAGAAATTTATACGGAGAAGAAGATAGTGTCCATAAATCCTGCAAGATATGAAGAGGTAGTTGGTGTTGTTTCCAAAGGAACAAAGGAGCTTGCTGACAAAGCCTTAGAAGTAGCGTGGAAAACATTTGAAGAGTGGAAAAGGTGGCCTGCATGGAAAAGAGCTGAAATATTGCTTAAAGCTTCAAAGATAATGAAAGAAAGGGTCTATGAGCTTTCTGCGTGGATGGTGAAAGAAGTTGGAAAGAACTGGGTTGAAGCATGGGCTGATGTGGCAGAAACAATAGATTATCTTGAGTACTACTCAAGGCAGATGCTTAAATACATGAACGGCCAGCCTGTCGTTCAGATTCCTGGTGAGAGAAACGAATACAGATATATACCTCTTGGTGTTGGTGTGGTTATTCCGCCATGGAACTTCCCGCTTGCGATACTTGCTGGAATGACTCTTGCCTCGATAGTTACAGGAAACACAGTTATATTAAAACCAGCTTCTGATTCTCCGGTGATAGGTTACAAGTTTTTTGAAATAATGAAGGAAGCGGGACTTCCCGATGGTGTTATAAACTTCCTTCCTGGTAGTGGTGCAGAGGTCGGAAATTATCTTGTATTGCATCCAAAGGTTAGATTCATAGCCTTCACAGGTTCTAAAGATGTTGGCCTCAGGATAAATGAACTTGCAGCAAAGCACCAGAAGGGTCAAATATGGATAAAGAGAGTAATACTTGAGATGGGCGGAAAGGATGCTGTAGTGGTTGATGAAACGGCTGATCTTGAAGCTGCAGCCGAGGGAATAGTAGCATCAGCGTATGGATTCCAGGGACAAAAATGTTCTGCGGGGAGCAGGGCAATTATTGTGAAGGATGTGTATGACAAAGTTGTAGAGCTTGTAATTGAGAAAGCGAAGAAGCTTAAAATAGGTGATCCAACAGAAAAAGAAAACTGGTTTGGGCCAGTTATAAACAATGCGGCTGTTCAGAAGATAATGGGATACATAGAAATAGGAAAGAAGGAAGGTAAACTCGCACTGGGAGGAAATTATCTTGGTGAACAGATGAAAGGATTTTTCATTGAACCCACAATATTTATCGATGTTCCACCAGATGCGAGGATAGCACAGGAAGAAATATTCGGGCCGGTTCTTGCTATCATAAAGGCAGAGGACTTTGACGATGCCTTAAGGATTGCCAACTCAACGGAATACGGCCTTACAGGAGCTCTCTATTCTAAGTCGAAAGAAAGAATAGAAAGGGCAAAAGAAGAATTCCATGTAGGAAACCTTTACTTCAACAGAAAGTGTACAGGAGCTCTGGTTGGAGTTCAACCGTTTGGAGGCTTCAACATGTCTGGAACCGACTCGAAGGCAGGAGGGCCGGATTATCTGCTTCTCTTTATGCAAGGGAAATCGATATCGGAGAGGATCGTATAAAAACAATCTTGCTTGTTTTGAAGGCGCCCGGGGGCGCCTTTTTTATTTTTTCATTGATATGTTGCAAGAGTTATTCACTATTTTTTTTTATGGAGATATAATCTGGCTTGGAGTTTTGTTTATGATGTAGAAAGGATCGCAGAAGACTGTAAAAGGATGGAGGAGAATGGAAAAAAAATATTTAGAGGTATTAAAAAAACTCTATTACGAAAGGCCTCATGGTAAGGTTAAGATAAGCCTCGGACTTGAAAGAATAAAAAAACTTATGGAGCTTTTGGGAAATCCGCAGTATTCCTATAAAGCTATTCATATAACTGGAACCAATGGAAAAGGCTCAACTGCGAGGATAATTTACAGATACTTGAAAGAATTAGGGAAGGATGCTGGTGCGTTCTTTTCACCCCACCTTTATACTTTTCGTGAGAGGATTGAAGTAAATGGGAAGGTTATAAGTGAAGAGGATGTTGTGGATGTGTTCGACAAAGTTTATCCTGCTGTGATGGAGATGGATAAGCTTGGTCCTGACTGGAGACCAAGTTTTTTTGAGGTTCTTACAGCAATGGTTTTCAGTTATTTTAAGAAGAGAAAAGTTGAGTGGGCAGTAATAGAAGTAGGGCTTGGTGGAAGACTTGACGCCACAAATATAGTCATTCCGGAAGTTTCAATTATAACAACAGTTGATTATGACCATATGAATATTCTTGGAAACACCCTGGAGAAAATTGCTTATGAGAAATCCGGGATAATAAAGAAAGGAAAACCAGTTGTTACAGGAGAGACAAAATACGAGCCATTGAAGGTGATTAAGGAAGTTTCTGCGCAAAGAAATGCGTCACTTTCTATTATTGAAAGAGACTACTTTTTCTGTGATACAGGCTTATCTTTAAACGAAAATTCCTTCAGCTACAGGGGCGATGTGAATATAAAGAATTTGAAGCTTTCCTTAAACGGGCGGCACCAAATACAAAATGCGGCAATTTCAATAAGGACTATAGAGATTTTAAAGATGCTGAATGAGGATGTTTTGAGGAAGGCTCTTATGAATGTTGTTCACCCTGGAAGGTTTGAAGTTATGAGTTATAAAGGTAAGACAGTGGTTCTTGATGGTGCTCACAACACTGCTGGTGCAACAGTGCTTGTTAAAACTTTGAACGATTACTTCAAAGGGAGAGAAATTGTGGGAGTTATTGGACTCCTTGATGATAAGGAAAGAGAAAAAATAGTTGATAAATTTCAACACGCTTTCAGTAAAGTTTACATTTCGAGGCCTAAGTCTCACAGAGCAGAACGTTACTATGAAGTGTGTGATATGTTCAGGTCGAAAAAAGTTCCCTGTGAGATTATAGAAAAGCCGTGGGAAGCTTTTCAGAAGGCAATTGACGATCCTTCGGATGTTGTGGCAGTAACAGGTTCTCTGTACCTGGTCGGGGAAGTTAGAATGTACCTTATAGAAGGTAAAAGACTTCCAGAATGGGATATATAAGTCATGCTTTTTTGCATATAACCGTGTTTTTACTTTTCTTGGCTTCGTAAAGAATACCGTCAACCATATTTAAAACTTTCATAAAGGAGCCTCTGGTTTTTCTGGTTATTATCAAAACTCCTGCTGAAACTGTAACATCAATGGTTTTGATAAGCGGGGGCTTTTCTATGATTTTTCTTAACCTTTCTGCAGTTTTGCATATATGTCTTTGCTTGATGTTTCTGATAATTAGAAGAAATTCGTCTCCACCCCACCTTATTAATATATCTTCAGGTCTTACTGCATTTTTTATCCTGTTAACAAACTCTTTTAACACTCTGTCTCCTTCAGCGTGCCCATACTTATCGTTAACTTCCTTGAACCCGTCCAGATCAAACATGACAAT
This sequence comes from Thermotogaceae bacterium, assembly GCA_021161105.1. Lineage (GTDB taxonomy): Bacteria > Thermotogota > Thermotogae > Thermotogales > Thermotogaceae > JAGHBG01. The sequence continues at coordinate 7,815 of JAGHBG010000068.1, forward strand.
TGCAGATATATCAAAATTTTTCCACTCTTTGTCCAAAAACTCGTGTACATAATGGCGGTTCCAGATTCCGGTTAGCGGGTCTATCATGGATCTTAATATATCTGCCACTTTCCTGGAGAGAATCGAAATACCCTTAGTAATAATGTAGACACTATTTGAATTTGTATCGTCAGAAGTATAAACCATAATTCTTAAGACCTGCCCGTTCACTGTATCATCATGGGAGATAGCAGTTTTAGTTTCTTCACCTTTTCTCAGTATTTCTGCAAAATATTTATCCCTCTCAACAAATATTTTTACCCCCCTGACTTTGTAATCCTTATAGCTGTCCAGAAAGACCTGCAAAACTTCTGATAGCGTGCTTTTGGAACCAATATTTAGAGTTAAATTCTCTAAAAACTCTTTCTCTTTTATCTCGTTGAAAATGATTTTTACTTTTTTCTTTACGGCATCCAGCGCTTGTTGATAGTTGGGATAATTAATCTTTTCTGAGGATATTATCTTCAAAATATCGGATGCTATCTGGTGTTTTTCATATTCGGTGCGAAGTTTTACAGAGAGAATTAAACCGGTAAGAAGAATAATCAAAGAAGCGTATATGTATGTAGCAGATTCTTTCAAAGCTGCTGTAAGATTAGTTTCATAAACATAGTAAAGGTTAAAAAGATTACTTTTAAGGATGGCAATGCGACGACTGTTTCTCTTCTCTACTTTTCCCAATGGTATTTCTGACAATTCGTTTGGTAGCGATACATACTGAGTAAGATTTATATAAGGTGACTTTGGAGTTACTGCTGTGTTAAATAATGTTAAAAATGTTGATTTCAGGTTATCCAGACTCATTTCTATATTCTCTATATAAATAGATGTTCCAACTCCCAGCTTTTTATTCTCCGCGCATCGTATATAGGCCATTTTTTGCGTTTTTTCTTCGCTGTCAGGCAGATACC
>JAGHBG010000051.1 GCA_021161105.1 Thermotogaceae bacterium
GTACAGGAGGCATGGAAGGACAGGTATGGGAGGAAAGACGCCGATAGAGAAGTTAAAAGAAACGGGAGTGATGATACACGAGCATATAGGGTCATTCCCAGTTCTGCTAATGGAGGAATGGATGATGGGATATGATCTTGTAATGAAGTTCACTAACTCTTTCTTGAAAACTGGGTACTATGTCCAGACCAAGTGCCAAGAAAGTCTTTTTGGGAACCAATTCCTCAGAAAACTAAGATTAAGTTGTTTCTTTGTAAATGTTGTTTAGTAAAGAGGTGTTTTAGTAACTTCAACATTGTTTTTAGTAATGTAAACGGTATAAAGTTCTTTTTTGTAAATTATTTTGAATTTCATAGAATTCCAATTATCAGGTAACCAGGGAGTGAATGAGGGTTGATCATCCTGGATTTTCATCCCTGCAAATCCGAAAATTGCAGCTTGCCAGGTTCCACCGGCACTTGCGGCATGAATCCCATGTTCTGTATTCCCCTGGTTGTTTTCAAGGTCTACGAGAGCAGTTCTCATGAAATGCTGATAAGCTTTTTCGTGGTTCCCAATCATCAGGCCTAAAATTGCATAAATACTTGGACTAAGTGAAGATTTGTGCATTGTTCTGGGTTCGTAATATTCGTAATTTACTTTCTTAGTAATATCATCAAACTCCTCCGGTAATACAAACATTGCCATAATTACATCAGGTTGTTTTATTAATTGATAATTATTGAGTTCTGTTAAATCCACACCTTTTGGCCAGATTGGCATGTTTTTATCATCAAATTCCGTAATTATCTTGTCTTCTAGATTAAAATAACCTTCAAATTGTTCTATTAGATGCGTTTCTTTATTCCAGGGTATATGTAATTTATTTATCACATGTTTCCAGTGATTCAGTTCCTGTCCTGTTATTTTAGATTCTTCAACAATTTTTTGATATTTTTTTTGAGAATTTTTTTTGAGAAACTCCAGATATTCCAGAGCTTTTTCAATGTTCCATCTTGCGAGAAAGTTTGTATAGAAGTTGTTATTTACATGTTCATGGAATTCATCAGGACCTATTACATCGTTTATCTCGTATCTATCCTTTTTGCTGTTATATTCTACGCGAGAGCCCCAAAATCTCGCAGTTTCGATTAGTATCTTAATCCCATAGTTGAAGAAAAAGTCCCAATCGTCAGTTGCTCTTAAGTAATGAATAATTGCAACGGCGATATCCGCAGTTATATGGAATTCTTTGTCACCAGTCCAGATTCTTACTTTATCCCCATAGTAGTCTTTGCCCCATTTAGGAGTTTCCTCCTCACCGGTATCTGCGGACTCCCAGGAATACTGCGCACCACTATATCCATTTTTCCTCGCATTATCCATAGCGGCTTTCAATGTGTGGTATCTGTACATTAAAAGTGTCCTGGCAGCTTTTGGATAAGTGAAAATGTAGAATGGTAACATATAAATTTCTGTGTCCCAGAATACATGACCTTTGTACCCTTCACCGTGCAAGCCTTTAGCCGCAATACTTACTTTTTCATCTTCAGGATTTACCACAGAAAGTAATACAAAGATATTGAATCTCAGTGCTTTGTCTGCTTTTTCATCACCTTCTATTTTTATATTTGCAATATCCCAGAGATTCTCAAGAGCTTTTTTGTGCTCTTCAAAAAGTTGTTCAAACCCGACATTCCTTGCTTCGGCCATTTTTTTGAAATTTTCCTCAAATAGATTATCAGTTTCTCTATTTGATAGTATACTTGTGTACAAAAAAACGGGTATTTTTCTTCCCTTTTCAGGAAAAATCTCCGCTGTTTGAGTAACAGTGTCAATTAGATCTTTCGAAAATATATTCCCCTCAACTTCTAATGATGATAGTATTGATACTCCGTAGTTCGAATCTCGGGTATGTGCCTCCGTATAAATGAATTTGTCGGTAACTCTGGTATTTTTGAGCGTATAATGCTTAACCTTTTCTGTAGGATTTTTCTTCGAGTTTTTGGTGGTTCCGTCTATGAAATGTTCGATATACAGTTTTTCTGCATAATTTTCTGGTACAATTTCGTATTTGGCTAAAGCCAGGTTTCTTCTGGTAAAACTTAAGAACCTAAATCCTTGAATTGTTGTTATACGTCCCTTTTTATCTTTCAATCTTAGGTATCTATGAAGGCATGCATGTTTCATATCCAAATACCTTTTATATTCGAGTATCTCGCACTCCATTGGATTAAGGAATTCATCACCAATGTATATTCTAAGGCCCCAGAAGTATGGCAAATTGACAAGCTCTTTTACTTGTGCTTCAGATTTATCGAATACACCTGCAACGTATGTTCCAGGTATTTCTTTTTCAAATAGTTCCTCGTGAGTGCCTCTGACTCCGATTTTCCCGTTTGCTAAAGTGAATATAGTTTCCTTAACATTGTTCACTTCGAATTTTGTGTCTTCAATTATCCACTCACTTGTTGCCATATTCATCCTCCTCAGAACATAATTTTTCTAAAAAGTCAATGCTTATTTCTTCGAGAGATTTAACAACAGCATGAGCATGGGATAACTCTCTTTCATTTCCATGTCTTGCTATTCCGATTGTTTTCATGCCTGCATTTATGCCAGCGTTAACTCCTTCAATAGAATCCTCAATTACAATACAGTTTTTATTGTTAACTCCCGACTTTTTTGCGGCTATAAGAAAGATCTCTGGATCTGGTTTCCCTTTTTTAAAGTCGTAACCAGTCACAACGACATCAAACAAGTCTATAATACCGATTCTCTCGAGAATAAATCTTGTATTCTTACTTGAGGATGCTACTAGTACTTTTATGTTTTCTTCTTTCAGTTTTAAAATTAATTCTAAGGTGTCTTTGAAAACCTCTGGTGGCTCCAATTCGACAAATTCTAAAAAGTATTTTTGTTTTTCTTCTGCCATTTTCACTAACTCTTCTCTTCTACGATCTGTTGCAACAGACGATAGTCCATCAAGCCTGGGTTTACCATCAACTTTTTCTTTGTAAACCCGGAAATCAAAGTAATAGCCATATTTTTCGAATAGCTTCTTCCATGCTTTGAAATGGATAGGGACAGTATCCGTTATAACGCCATCCATATCGAATATGACAGCTTCAAGCATGGTTTACCTCCTTATCCTTTTAATGAAGAGAATCTACCGGTTTCGACAAATTGGTTTTGGAAAGAAAGGAAAATTATTATCATAGGGATGGTCATAAGAATTGTCGCTGCCATCATGTACTGCCAAAAAGTGTAGTATGATGTTTTAAAAAAGTTGAGCCCCATTGTTAGAGTATACATTTCCTTACTGGAAGTTATGATCAACGGCCATATAAAGTCATTCCAGGCACCAAGAAAAGTGTATATTGAAAGTGCAGTTACTGCTGGCCTGGCGTTAGGTAATGCTATTCTGAAAAAAGTTTTAAAAATTCCAGCACCATCGATAATCGCAGCTTCTTCGAGTTCCTTGGGGAAATTGAGGAAGAATTGTCTCATAAGAAAAAGGCCAAAAACGCTTGTAAGTTTTGGAATGATTAGGCCTGGATATGTGTTAACAAGCCCGAGTTTTACCATGAGATTGTACTGTGGTATCATTGTTACTTGAAAAGGTACCATCATTGTTGAAAGGAAAAGAATAAACCAAAAATTTCTTAAGGGGAATTTTAACCTTGCAAATGCATAACCCCCCAGTGTATCGAGTATAACATTTCCTATTGTGAGCGCGAGAGCATAAATAACGGTATTTAAAAACCACCGGGAATAATATGGCACAACTTCAAATATCTTTTTATAGTTTTCCAACGTTGCATTAACTCCAAAAACTTTTGGAGGAATTCTAAATAGGTTTATATTCGGTGGCCACTGCATTATATCGACTCCAAATTTTTCTCCTGTGGCTGGATCAATACCGTTTAATGGCGTGGTCGAGACCAAGAAAGCCCATATGAATGGAAACAAGGAAACAACAGCATAAACGATTAGTATCAAATATGAGATTATGAAGGAGATTTTTAATTTTCTTCTCATATTTTCACCTCAGTATGATTCTTTGATGAACTTTTTCTGAATAAGTGTTAAAGCAAGTATAATCGCAAATAAAACTAAAGACAGAGCAGAAGCATATCCCATATTTCCATATTCAAAAGCATTCTTGTAGATGTAGAAAGAAATCGTTATATTTCTCATATTTTTAATCAGAAAATATATCTGATCAAACACCTGCATGCAACCTATAGTTCCCATCGTAGCAACGAAAAGAATTTGTGGGCGTAGCAGCGGCAATATTATTTTCCAAAATATTTTCCCTGGCGTAGCACCGTCAATCTGAGCTGCTTCATAAATCGAACGCGGAATATCCTGTAACCCAGCAAGGAAAGTTATCATGAAATAACCCGCGGTTGTCCAAATATTCATTAACATAACTGCTGGAAGAGCGGTATTAGGATTCTCAAGCCATGCAATTGGTTCAAAGCCAAAGTATCCTAACAGGCGATTTAATATACCAGGTTTTGAGTATATCATCCAAAAAATCATTGAAATAGCCGCTGAAGATGTTATTGAAGGTATAAAAAAAGTAAGCTTGAAAAATTTCACACCTTTCATTTTGGCATTTGCAGCTACAGCAAGAACTAGGGCAAGAAAAGTTTGAACAGGAACGACTACTATCGTGTAAAAGAAAGTGTTAAACAATGAAATCTTAAAATATTGATCACCAAGCATTTTTTTAAAGTTATAAGGTCCTAAAAAATTCGGAATGTACTTCTTGAAATATTTTTCTCCTTTTTTTAGATACTTGGCCATGAAACTGGAAACCTTCACTTCTTTATTCAACTTTCCATCGACAAAATCTTTTAATAACTTCTTCACATCGAAACTTTCCAAAACTATTTTTTCTTTTGTTTTATCAAGATTTACACCGACATCGTATTTTATAAATGATAACAGGTCAAAAGAATCGATAATTTCATCGACTGAAGAAACTTCGCTTTGAAATACACCGAGGTGTAATTCAAGAGCCTCTTGGGGATTAAACTTTGTTTCAAGATTTTGAGCATTCAAAGGATTATAGTCTGTAAAACTGTAGTAAAACGCTGCAAATATTGGATAAATTGTGAAAGTTATAACCGTGATGATAATGGGTAAAGCAAACAAGTAACCAGCAATAGCTTCTCTAGTTTTTCTTTTCATATTTTCATGAAACACCCCCAGAAAAGAAAGGGGGAATGGCGCTTCCCCCTTATGTAATTTAATTATTTACCACTTACCCAATCCAAGTAGTTACCCTTAATTTGTTTTAGAGCTTCATCTAAAGTAATTTTCCCATAGAATAGGTCTTTTAATCTTGAATTGATTTGATCGTTTGCGACTGAGAAAATTCCAGTTGGAGTTGGGACTCTCCATGGATAAGCGTATTCTGCCCCTTTATAGAAGGGAACTTTTATAGGATCTGTGTCTTTTGCTGCAATGTCTTTTCTAGAAGCAAGAACTCCTGCTCCTTCAACAAATATTTCTTGCCCTCTTGTTACGAGGTATTTAAGTACCTCCCAGGCTTCAGCTTTCTTTGATGTATTTCTGTTAATTGACCATGCGACTGTATAAACCATTGTGACTTTTTTAATAAGGCTGGGCATCTCGACAACACCGATTTTTTTGTAAACATCGGGGTAAGAACCCCTCAAGAATCCTATTGTCCACGGCCCTGTCATAGCCATTGCAACCTTTTCTTTACCAAGAGCTTCACCAATCCATCCTGCACCAACTTCTTGAGGTTCAACAGCTACTTTGTATTTTGTTACCATATCAATGTAGAATTTCAAGCCAAATCTTGATGCAGGGGTGTCAAGAGCAGTATTCAACTGATCATCGACAAGCTTTCCACTCGCGCCAAGTATGAACGGAATAACTCTATTAAAGTCCGCTGCTAAAACCAAAGGAGTTTCAAATCCTTTTCTTTTTAATTGGAGTGCTTTATCAAGAAAATCAAACCAGGTGTCATTACTTGTTGGATATGGCACATTGTACTTGTCAAATATTTCTTTATTATAAAATAGAGCAAGTGTGGAAAAGTCTTTTGCAATACCATATATCCTGTTGTTAAATCTAAATGCTTCAACCAAAGGCTCAAAGTAAGTACTTAAATCAAAGTTATCCCTTTTAATGTAGAGGTCAAGTGGTAGTAGTACGTTTTTTCTTGCAAGTTCTTCAAAGAAATAAACATCGACGTAGAAAATGTCTGGTGCTGTTCCAGCTGAAATCCTTGTTTTCAAAGTTTCAAGGTAATTTCCTGGGATAGGTTCCCATTCCACCTGAATGTCTTTGTGAGTGGAATTAAATTCATCGACAGCAGCTTTGATGGCAGCTTCTTCATCTGGGTTGCCAGGCCAACCAGAAATAGTTACTGTTGTTACAGCAAATGAAAGAGAAACTACCAGAGCACTCAGAAAAACTATCAAAAAAGCTTTCCTCATACCCAATCCCTCCTTCTTCAGAATGAAATCGATTACATTTTATGAAATAATAAAAATGTGTTACTTCTTGAATTTCAAAGTGCTTTCTCTTGCAGAAACTTCTACAGGCATTAACATGCTTGATGCCTTCTCTTTACTGATTAACTTGTGTAGCATCTTAGCCGCGTTAAAACCAACGTCAAATATATTTTGATTAATAGAACTTATTCCAAGAACAGTTGACAAAGGTAAATCATCAAATCCTATAAGAGGTTTTTCTATACCGGTTTCTTTCATATAATTGAAAACACCATACGCCATCAAATCCGAAGCACAAAAAACGCCATCGTATCTTTCTAATTTTACACTTTTAGCGATTTTGTACCCTGATTCTTTCGAAAAATCACCATACTTTATTTCCACCTCAACCCCCAATTCCTCTTTAGCTTTTAATACGCCGGAAAGTCTCTGTTCGGTAACAGCGGGTCCTTTGCTGCCACTAATGTATAATATTTTTCTACAACCTATTTCATATAAATGTTTGATACCTAAATAACCACCTTGGTTGTTATCTGGATCTATGTAAATGAAGTTATTCTTCTTGTTTCTGCCGACTACGATATAAGGAAAGCCGATGGAATTCAAATATTCAATTCTTTCATCATTTTCTTTTAAGTCTGTTATAATCAAACCACTCACCAGGTTGCTTTTAATTAATTTTTTATAGTGTGATAAACAAGTTTTTTTGTCGTACGAGTCAAGAACAAGCTTTAGATCATTATGAAAAAGGTATTCAAGAACACCATTCAAAAA
>JAGHBG010000233.1 GCA_021161105.1 Thermotogaceae bacterium
GCACCCTTGGGTACTAATGATAGATATATATGAATAAAGATAATAAAAATGTAGAAAAAAACTAAAAGCGCTATACTACCTTTCCTCACAGCAAATGTCGCTTCCTGCTTATCGCACCCTTATAATATATAATTAATTAAATTATATCATTTTATCCGCTTTTGGCAAATCTCTGGAGGTGTTTTTTATGGGGAGAAAAAGGTTAAGAAACTACGATGTAAAAGTCGGAAAATTTCCGACAGGCAGGAGAAACTTAATAACAGATGTTCCAGGAGTAAAAGTTGGAAATTTTACACTGATCAAAGAAAATCCTGTTTTCAGAACCGGTGTTACCGTTGTGTTTCCAGCAGATGATTGCATTTATAACCTTCGTATATTCGCCTCAAGCTTTGTGATGAATGGCTACGGAAAATCAACCGGTCTTATTCAAATTGAAGAACTTGGTCTTCTTGAAACCCCAATTTTCATAACCTCAACATTAAATGTTGGAAAAGTATGGGATGCAGCAGTGGAATATATTCTTTCCAAAGTAAAAGATGCCAAAAGTATAAATCCAGTGGTAATGGAATGCAATGACCTCAAAGTTAGCCAATCAGAATTGAGACCTGTTGGAAAAGATGAAGTTTTCAAAGCAATAGAAAATGCTTCAGTAGAATTTGAACTTGGAAATGTGGGAGCTGGCACAGGGATGGTGACATTTGGCTTTAAAGGAGGGCTTGGAAGTTCATCAAGGGTGGTGGGAGAATACACAGTTGGAGCTTTAGTTGTCTCAAATTTTGGCAGAAAGGAAGACTTCTCAGGCTACGCTGATGAAAATACAGAAGAAACTGGATCAATAATAGTTGTAGTCGCTACAAACGCTCCCTTAATTCCAAATCAGCTAAAAAGAATAGCAAAAAGAGGGGCAATAGGAATAATGAAGGCAGGGGGCAGGGCCACTCACGGAAGCGGAGACATAATACTGGCTTTCTCAAACGCTGTGAAAATCCCACGGAAAACAAACCAATTGAATGTAAAATACATTCCCGACGACTCTAAAATCTTTCAAGATCTCATGGACGCAACAATAGAAACCGTTGAAGAAGCAATATACGACGCACTCCTATGTGCTGAAGACATGAGAGGAAGAGATGGAAGGATATGGAAAGCTATAGAACCTGAAATAATTATCAAAAAGCTTGAGCAAAACTAATTAGAAAAAGAAGCCACCTGATGCTGTCATCCTGGTGTCTTTTCATTCTCCCAGATTCGTATATAGAAATGAGGCAAAAGCAACAACGGACAGAGTTTCACCGCAAATCATTTTAAAGGTGAATTTCTTGCAATATTATGATAAAGTAATCAGCAGTAAAACACAGCAGGGGGGTGTTTTTGTGTCAGCCAGGATAGTTCTTGAAGCAGCTAAATATATCTCGAAAACAGACCTTGTAAAAGGAACATGGGGAAATGTCAGTTATAGAGGGGAAAATAAAGTATGGATAACGCCCTCAGGTGTTCCTTACGATGAAATGACAGAAAACGACATTGCAGTGGTTGACCTTGATAGTGGTGAGTGGATGGCAGGGAACTTCAAACCATCAAGCGAGCTTCCTATGCATCTTGCAATATACAGAAAGTGCCCGGAAATCAAAGCGGTTGTACATTTCCATGCCGTTTACTCATCTGCATTCTCTGCCTTTACTGGAGATGTTCCATGCTACACGGAAGATCAGGCACAGATAATTGGAGGCAGAATAAGGATTACAGAGTACGCTTACCCTGGAACGGAAGAGCTAGCGAAAAATGTAGTAGAAGCCCTGAAAGATAGATTCGGAGCTATTATAGCAAACCATGGAGCTGTTGCTATAGGAAGAAGTATGAAAGAAGCCATAGCAGCTGCGGAGGTTCTGGAAAAATCATGTCAGATTGCATGGCTTGCTGGAAAAAATGGAAGGGAGCTTTCAGAAGATGATATAGTCAGGCTCAGAAAATTGTACCTTGATTCATATTCAAAGAAGATAGCAAAAGACAGGTAAAAATTCATTAAGAAAAGCTTACATATATCCAAATTCTTGTTTGTGTTCAGTAATTATTATAAAATACTCAGGGTTTTAGCTTTTATTTTTTTTTGGAGGTGGTATTTTTGACGGCTTACATAATTAGAAGGCTTCTAATTCTTCCATTGATTTTGCTTGGTGTCACCTTCATCATTTTTGGAATGATGCAGCTTCTCGGGCCCGATAAGCTTCTCGCAGCCTATGTCAACCCGAATGTATTCGATAAACTTTCCGACGAGGAACTTGAAGCTTTGAAAGATAAATATGGTCTTAACGATCCTCTGGTTGTCAGGTACGGCAAGTGGTTAAATGGCGTTCTTCACGGCGATCTGGGATGGTCTGTTGTTGGAAAAACCTATGTTTCTGACGCGCTTATGCAAAGAATTCCCCACACCGCAGAACTTGCGCTTTATGCTATCTTCCCGGTCGTTGGTGTCGGAATATGGCTCGGTATAAAAGCTGCCGTTAATCGTGATAAGTTCATCGACCATGCTATAAGGATTTTTGCTGTTATAGGATGGTCTTTCCCTGACTTTGTTTTTGGGCTTTTCGTACTTATGATTTTTTACAGTATGCTTGGCTGGCTCCCACCGGGAAATTTCAGCAACTGGGTGGAAGATATTATCAAATCATCTGATTTTCATTACATAACTCACATTTTATCCCTAGATGCTCTTTTAAATGGCAGGTTTGATATTTTCTGGGATGTTATAAGGCATTTGATAGGTCCTATTATAACGATATCCTGGCTCTGGTGGGCTTATCTTTTGAGGATAACGAGATCATCAATGCTTGAAGTTCTAAATAAAGAGTATATAAGAACCGCAAGGGCAAAGGGACTTGACGAAAAGGTCGTTATAAACAAACATGCAAAAAGAAACGCTCTTATTCCTGTCACAACAGTTGGAGGAGCTATGATAATAAACCTATTTGCAGGTACGGTTATAGTTGAGGTTATATTCAACAGAGTTGGACTTGGGAGTTTCGTTGCTCAGGCAGCTACCCAGCTTGATTATGCAGCCATAATGGGTGGGGCACTTTTCTACTCATCGATACTCGTTATTGGTAACCTTATCATTGATATACTGTATGCGACGATAGATCCAAGAATAAGACTCGGGTGAGGTGATTAGCTTGAGAGTTGAGACTAAAAGAACATTAAAGAGGTTTTTCAGAAATCCTTCGTCCATAATAGGTTTGAGTATACTTGTCTTTTTCACCCTGGTAGCGATATTTGCTCCATATATAGCACCACCTGTCAGTCCTATGGATCCGTCAAGAAAGATCCACGATCCATACACCATGCCAAAGATTAGCTGGAAACAAGAACCAATTCCTCCAACAACAAGGAAAGATGCGGAAATAAAGTTCATAGCAGAGGGCCTTGAAAAATATGTAAGAAAAGTGTCAGAAGAAGAACTGCGGCCTCTTGCCAGGAATATTATCGAAGGACTTGATTATGAATCCAAAGTAGAAGTGTATGTGAAAGTTTCAATAACCAAAACAAAGATAAAAAACTACCTCAAGGATCATCTTGATCAACTCAAAGAAGCGGGGTTTGTTAATGCAGAAAATCTGATTAATTCCTTTTTTGAGAATGACCTTGTCCTTGCAGCAAAAAAATCGTTTGAAATACTGCCAGAATTTTCAAAATACATGGACAGCCTTGAGACTGAGATTGAAAAATTTCGAAAGGCTGATTGCATAAAAGTCGTTAAATACGGTTACCCAAAGCTTGAATATGATTATGCAATAAAGGTCGTAAAAGACTTCACAAAAGTTAAAGGAGATATTATCGACTGGATGATAGAGAAGAAGCTTATAACCAGAAAACCTATTAGAGCTGTTGATTATCACCTTTTTGGAATGATAGATGGAAGAGATATATTTTACGGAGTCATCTGGGGAACAAGAACGGCTTTCAGGATAGGTCTTATAGTTACCTTCTTTTCAACCATTATAGGTCTTGTAATAGGTTCCATCGCTGGATATTACGGTGGATGGATCGATGAGGTTCTTATGAGAATCACAGATGTTTTTCTTTCACTTCCTTTCCTTGTTGCCGCTATCGTTCTCACCACAATCCTTGGAACAGGCCTTGACAAGGTAATGGTAGCTATGATCATTTTCGGCTGGATGGGAACCGCAAGGCTTATAAGGGGAAATATCCTTCAGGTTAAGGAAGAGCAGTATATACTGGCAGCAAAGGCATTGGGGGTAAAAGATTTCTTCATAATAATGCGTCATGTTATTCCAAACACCATCTTTCCAGTTGTGATACAGGCATCCATGAGGATGGGATCTCTTGTTATTACAGCAGCGGCACTTTCCTTCCTTGGACTTGGTGCACCAATCGGTTATGCGGATTGGGGAGCACTTCTCAATTATTCAAGGGACTGGATACTTGGAGCTCAGGGAGAGGTTTTCAAATACTGGTTCGCTCTTACATATCCAGGAATAGCTATGGTCCTGTTCGTTCTTGCCTGGAATTTGCTTGGTGACGCTTTGAGAGACACATTCGATCCAAGGTTGAGAGGGTGATGAGTGTGAACAGAGAGCCAATACTTCAGGTGAAAGATTTAAAGACTTACTTCTATACAGAAGATGGTATTGTAAAGGCTGTCGATGGCGTTTCCTTTGAGTTATACCAGGGGGAAACATTGGGCATAGTTGGGGAATCTGGCTCAGGCAAGAGCGTCACTTCATTGACCATAATGAGACTTCTTGATGAGAAAGCAAGGATAGAGGGTGGAGAAGTCATTTTCAAAGGGAAGGAGCTTTTAAAACTCTCTGAAGAAGAAATGAGAAAAATCAGAGGAAATGATATTGCCATGATATTCCAGGAGCCGATGGTCGCACTCAATCCAGTTTACACAATAGGAGACCAGATAATGGAAGCTATAATACTTCACCAAAAAGTTAAAGAGAGCGAGGCAAGAAAGATTGCAATAGATCTTCTCAGGAAGGTCGGTATACCAGAACCAGAAAAGAGGGTTGATCAGTATCCTCACCAGCTTTCCGGTGGCATGCGCCAGCGTGCAATGATAGCAATGGCTCTTTCCTGCAGACCCCAGATACTCATAGCTGACGAGCCAACTACAGCCCTTGATGTCACGATACAGGCTCAAATACTTGAATTGATGAAGGAACTCCAGAGAGAATACGGTATGGCACTTATAATGATAACCCACGATATGGGAGTCATTGCAGAAACCGCTGACAGAGTAGCTGTTATGTACGCTGGAAAAGTGGTTGAATATGGAACGGTTGACGAAATCTTCAAAAAGCCAAAGCATCCATACACTTATGCGCTCCTGTCTTCCATCCCAAGACTTGATGTGGAAAAGCAGGAACTTAAGAGCATACCGGGAACTGTCCCTGATCCTCTTAACTTCCCCCCGGGATGCAGGTTCCATCCAAGATGTGATTTTGCAAAAGAAGAATGCAAGAATATTGATCCAGAGCTCGTTGAAGTTTCGCCGGGGCACTACACAGCATGTCCGTTCTACAAGGTCCTCGAAGGTGTGGAGGTGAAGTGAATGGAAAAAAAGGCTGTTATAAAGATAGATAACCTGGTCAAGCACTTTCCTATAAGAGCAGGAGTCTTTAAAAGAATCGTAGGATGGGTCAAGGCTGTTGACGGAGTATCTTTTGAAGTTTACGAAGGAGAAACCCTGGGACTTGTTGGAGAGTCCGGCTGTGGAAAGACCACCGTTGGTATGACACTTCTCAGACTTTATGAACCCACAAGCGGCAGGATAATCTTCAACGATGAGGATACCACGCACTATTTTATGAATTATCTTAAAGCAAGGTCTTATGTAAAAAGAACGTACATAGACAGGTTCGAGCAGCTTAAGATTGATAAAGGTGCAAAAGCTCTTGACGAGCTCGAAGGAGTCGACAGGAAGTACTACAAGATATTCATGGAAAATGGAGCTGCCGGACTTCACAAATACCTTCTTTCTAATCTGGAAGAAAAAAGGAAACAATTCAGACAGAATGTTCAAATAGTCTTTCAGGATCCTTACAGTTCACTTGATCCAAGAATGAGGATAAAAAACATAGTTGCAGAGGGAGTGTTAGCTCACAAGCTTGTCGAAAAATCAAAGATCAATGATTTTGTAGGGAAAACACTGGAGGATGTTGGAATAATCTCTGCTTATATGTTCCGCTTCCCGCATGAGTTTTCCGGTGGCCAGAGGCAGAGAATAGGAATGGCAAGAGCTCTTGCGATGCAACCCAAAGTCGTTATAGCCGATGAAGCTGTTGCAGCTCTTGATGTTTCCATAAGATCTCAGATAATCAACCTTATGGAAGAACTTCAGGACAAGCACAGGCTTACTTACATATTTATCTCTCACGATCTTGCAGTGGTGAAACACATAAGTGACAGAGTAGCTGTTATGTACCTTGGAAAAATGGTTGAAATGGCCTCAAAAAAGGAACTCTTTGAAGATCCACTCCATCCATACACGGTGTCCCTGATGAGTGCTATACCCATACCAGATCCCGCCAAAAAAAGAAAGAAGAGGATAATACTAAAAGGAGATGTTCCAAGTCCAATAAATCCACCAAGTGGTTGTAGATTCCACACAAGATGTCCTGTAGCAAAACCCATATGTAAAGAGAAAGAACCTCCTCTTGTTGAAGTAAAACCAGGCCATTTTGTCGCCTGTCATTTCCCGGGATCACTCAAGTGGAAAGCATAAAAAATTCTGATCTTGTTTAAAATATAAGTGCTCTCATTTCCAGCCAATGAGAGCGCTTATTGTTTTTCTTGGCTTCATTATGTGAGTCTGTGGATCGCAGGTTACTTCTATCCTGCTACCCTTAAGAGTGTCTATTATCCATGCATTTAAAGAGAGCTGCAGGTCAACATAACCTGGAGATATTCTGGCGCTACCCTGACCATATTTTTCCCTTAAAAAGGAATCAAGCTTTCTTGCGAGATACTCAACCATCTCAGAGCCAATTCCATCGAGAAAAAAGCTTAAAAGCTCCTCTCCTTTTCTATGAAGTTCCTCTATTTTTTCATCAAAGTCCTTTCCAAGCGTTGCCAGAAGAACTGTAACTTTTCTGCTTCCACTAAGCTGGGACTTTGCAAGTTTTCCACTTATAAACTTTCCATTTATTTCAACACCATCGTCCCTGTCTTTCGAGGGAAAAGTCTCGTATATTGCAACAGGTCTTGCTACCCTCAAAGCGATTGAATAAGCTTTTTCAAGGCTTTCTTTAAAATCATCAGGAATTTTCCCAAGTCCTTTAAAGCCAAGCCTCGCTGCCAGGACTCTCTCTGGAACCTCTATATCCTTAGGATCAACCTTGAAGGTTTCGGACAAATTCAACCAGCCTCCTGACTTTACCAGCATCTTTCACTATTCCTGATATGTAAAACCCGTCAGCGTGTTTGTAAAGTCCTTCTACCGATTTTAAAAGGTATTCGAAGGTGTATTCGGCCACATATTCTTTATCTTTTCCCTCAACAGCCCTTATAAGCTCTTCTGGAATGTCAATGCCGGGAACTGAAGCAAATCTTTTAAGTTGCTTTTCCGACGAGAAGAACGCAATCGACACAAGAATGGGAACATTCAATTTTTCCTTTGCCTTCTCAAGAAGATGCACATCATAAAGAGGTTGAGATATGAGAAAATCTGCACCTGATTCTACTTTTCTGACAGCTCTTTCAATCTCTATATCAGACACAGGTGAAAACACCGCACCTACATTCAATTTCATCTCACCTTTTATCTTTTTTCCAGCAAGATCAGTGCCTTTTGAGAGCATCTTTGCAAGTTTAATAAGGTCATAAATAGATATGTCGTTAACAACTGTTGCATCCGGATAATCTCCACCCTCTGGGCTGTCTCCAGAGAGCATAAGAACATTTTTTACTCCAAGCAAATAAATACCTAAAAGATCAGATTCTGTTCTCAAAATATTCCTGCTTGTCCTTGTAAAATGGAGGAGCACCTCTATCTCTTTATCAACAAGCAGCTTACCGATTGCCCACGGAGCAACTTTTACTCTGCTTGTAGGCATGTCAGTAATCGCTATGACATCAGCTCCGGCATCAACCATCGATTCACAAAGCTCTAAACACTTTGATTGATCCACACCTCTCTCTGGAACAACCTCATAAACAATAACTTTTTTCCTCTTAAGAAGTTCCTTCATTTCCCCACTTTCCTTTCCAGTTCCTTCAAAACTTTTACCCCTCCAGAAGCATCTTTTGCGTAAAAATCAGCTCCAAGCTCTTTCGCAAGTCTTTCGTTTAAAGAAGCTCCTCCAGCAAGAACCGGAACTTTTATCCCAAGCTCTTTCAACCTTTCAACAACCTCTGCTATCCTCGGAGCTGTGGTTGTCATCATCGCAGAAAGTGCAACAGCCATTGGTTTCTCTTTTTTCACTTGTTTCACTATAACTTCCGCTGGAACATCCTTTCCAAGATCGATAACATCATATCCGGAGCTTTTCATCACAGCTGCAACAATATTTTTACCGATATCGTGGACATCCCCTTTAACTGTTGCAATTATGACTTTCTTATTACTATAACTATCAGATTTCATCAAGCTTTCAAGGTATTCAAAGGATGGTTTGACCGTTTGCGCAGCAAGGATAAGCTGCGGAAGAAATATCTTTCCCTTATCGTACATCTGCCCTATCTTTTCCATGGCAGGTCGAAGATACTTCTCAACAACTCTCAGGGGATCTTTAAGCTCTTCAAGGAAAGTCTCTGTCATTTCCAGAAGTTTTTTCGAGTCCCCAGAAAGGATAGTCTCTACAATCTCATCATTTTCCTTTACCTTTCCCTTTGGAAGTTCCTCTCTTCCTGCAATAACAAGTGCGCTCTTTAAATTTTTCATAACAACCTCATCGAGGGGATTCATTATGGCAGAAGAGAGTCCCCTATCAACTGCCATCACAAGGAAAGAGGCATTGTAATACGACCTGTCAGGAAGACCAAAAGAAAGATTGGAAAGTCCAAGAGTTGTCTTGAACCCTTTATTTGATAAATATTCAATAAACTTTAGAGTATCCCCTGGATTACCTCCGGCACCCATAGCAAGAACAATCGGGTCTACAATTATTCTGCTCTCATCAATCCCGCCTGTCAGAAGGACATCAAGACCCCTTTCAAAAGCTTTCAATCTATCTTCATAGCTTTCTGGAACCTCCTCTTCCATTGAAAGAAGCACAACTGTTCCTCCGTATTCTTTCAATATCCTGAGTTTTTCCATTTCCTCTTCAACAGGTCTGAAGGAATTTATAAGAGGCCTTCCCGGATAAGCTTTAACAAGTTTTTCCAGTATCTTCGGCGTTTGAACATCTATAGAAACGGGAGTTCCAACATTGTAAGCAATTGAATATATGACCTTTTCCATAAATTCCGGGCTTATAAGCTGCTCTATTCCAAAATTCACATCCAGAACCTGCGCTCCTGCATCTTTCTGCTTTTGTGCATCCTTTAAAACATATTCAAGATCACCATCTTCCATGGCTTTTTTTAATTTCTTCCTTCCTGCTGGGTTTATCCTTTCTCCTATGATTACGAAATTTTCAAAGTTCACAACAGTAATTGGAGATGAAAGGGCAAAAACCTTTCTTTTCTTTCTTTCAACGGGGCCTCTCTTTCCAAGCTGGCGCCTCATCCTTTTTATATGCTCTGGCGTGGTTCCACAGCAACCTCCGATTATGTTAGCTCCAGCTTCCCAGTAGGAATCTATATGAACGGCAAATTCTGCCGGACCAACGGGATACACCGTTTCCTTTCCTTTTACTATCGGCATCCCAGCGTTGGGCTCTACAGTAAGGAACTTGTCCGTATACTTTGAAAGTTCCTGGAATATTGGAAGGAGCTCCTCAGGCCCAAGTGTACAGTTTATGCCAAGGGCATCAACATCTAAATCCTCAAAGGTTAAAACGAAATTCAAAGGATCAGTTCCGGTAAGCGTTTTTCCATTTTCATCAAATGTAAGATGAGCAACGAGAAAAACATCCTTTGATGCAGCCCGCGCCGCCAGAACCGCAGCTTTCAGTTCTGCTATATCCGAGAATGTTTCAAGAATTATTCCATCAACACCTTCCTCAACCATTATTTCAAAAAGCTTTCTGTAATTATCATAGAAAAAGTCAAAAAATTTATTTCCAGCAGGAAAAGGAAGCTTGCCTGTAGGGCCAGCATCACCAAACACAAAAGCTTTTCCAGAAGCAGCTCTTTTTGCAGCTCTTACTGCGTTTATTACTATCTGCTCAAATTTATCTTCAAGCCCATACTCAGAAAGTTTGGCTGGTGTTGCCCCAAAGGTGTTGGTTATTATGACATCAGAACCCGCCTCTATGTAATCTCTATGAAGGGACTCAACAACATCAGGCCTTTCTATATTAAGAACTTCCGGTGGAACATCTCCAATTCCTGCCCTTTTCATAAGCTCTGTTCCGTAGGCACCATCAAGAAGCAGAACTCTCTCTTTCAGGATACCCGAAATTATCTCTCGTTTTCTCACGCTTTTTCACCTCATTAAAAAAGTTTTCTCGAGGAGGGATTTTATCACGAAACGCCAGGTTCTGGTAGAATAAATGCCAATTCATGAAACTTAAATGTAAGAAGAAGTGTATCAATAATTTACAAAATTTGTTATGAAAATGAAAAAGACCTATATCCAAGTAAAAACAGAAACGGCACAACTTCATTATAGGATAAATAGAAATCTTCAAGAAGATATTAACTGATAAAAGAAATACCCACAAACACTATGAAGACTTTATACAATCAAAAGTCCATAAAAGGAGCATGAAATTCCTTCAGAAAATGAATTGTGATACGTAAAAAACTTGTGGAAAAGAGCTGAGTTAACAAAAAAGTTATCTGTTATTAACCGAAATGAAACTCTGTATAGCTATAC
>JAGHBG010000047.1 GCA_021161105.1 Thermotogaceae bacterium
CTTTTAGAATGTCCTACACCTTCAGTTAACAGTTCAAGTTTTTCGATAGCTTCATCAAGTTTTTTCTTTGCATGTGTCAGTCTGTCTTTCAACAATCCTTCTACATCTTTTCTATCAAATTCTTCAAAAGCACCTGAAGTATAGTCTTTTATAGCTTGCTCCATAGAGTTAAATAAGTCTCTGTAATCTACTATGTAACCATAATCCTTGTCTAGTTCGTCACCTTTATCTTTGTTATCCAAACGGTTAACCCTACAAATTGCTTGGAACAATCCATGATCTTTCATGGTTTTATCTATATAGAGATAAGTAGCACTTGGAGCATCAAAACCTGTAAGGAGTTTATCAACGACAATCAATAATTTTATCTGCCCTGGTTCTTCTACAAATTTCTTCTTTACTTCTTTTTCAAATCTGTCAATCCAGTAATCGTTTACAGCTTCTTCTTCAGATATATCAAAAAAATCGGCAATCATTTTCCTATAAACGTCATATTTCTTAATATTTTCAGCTTCGCCTTCTTCTCCGGTTTCCTCCCCTTTTATAGTCGCAATACCGGGGCGATAAGATGTAACAACAGCTACTTTATCAAACCCTCTTGACTTGAAAATCTCGTAGTATTTACATGCTTCATAAATACTTCCTGATACAAGGATGACATTTCCTCTTCCAGAAGCAAGGCGAGGTTTGATTTCAAAATCAAAAATGATATCTGCAACAATCTTTTCCATTCTTCCCCTGGAACTGTAAAGCTTTTTAAGAGTTCCCCATCTTTGTTTTAACTGTGCTTTACCAATATCAGATAGCCCTTTTGTTTTAATCTCAAACCACTGATCTATTTTTTCTTCAGAAACTACTTTTATATCCACATCTCTCGCTTCATATCTTAAATCGAGTATTACGCCATCTGTAACACCTTCATCAAATTTGTAGGTGTGAATATATTTACCAAAGGTCTCCAAAGTTGTGGGTTTATCTTTCTTTAAAAGTGGAGTTCCTGTAAAACCTATAAAAACCGCATTGGGCAAAAACTTCTTCATTGCTTTATGAAGTTTTCCCGACTGGGTTCTATGACATTCATCAACAAATACAAATATATTTCCTTTTGGCTCAAAATCTTTTGGACGTTCCCTCATCAATTCATCTATATAGTCTTCGTAATCCTGTTCTGTAGCTTCGACTCTACCAAATTTATGTACTAAAGAACACATTAAGTTTTCATCTTTCTTATTCATTTGCTCGATCAAATCTCTTGCTGACTTTGTTCTGTAAATATTTTCCCCCACACCTTTGAAGACTTTTTCAATCTGTTCATCCAGTTCTATCCTATCAGTGATGATAAAAACTCTGCTATCTGCAATATTTTCGATAATCCATTTTGCAAGCCAGACCATAATAAGGGATTTCCCACTACCTTGAGTGTGCCAGATTATGCCGCCTTCTCTTTTCTTTAGATTCCCTTGTGCGGCCTTAACTGCAAAATACTGGTTATGTCTTGGAACTTTCTTTACTCCTGCATCAAAGATGATAAAATCGTGTATTATTTCCAGCATTCTCTTCTTGTTTAGCAGCCTGTAAATATCGCAATCCAATATGTTGTCTGATTTCTCACAGTTCTCCCTTGGTAATGTTCTTGGTATATCAATTTTTTTGTTGTGATTATAATCAGGATTTTCTTCTTTCCATTCTAAATAGTATCTCTCTGGTGTTTCTATTGTGCCGTATCTTAAGCCTTGCGTATCGTTTCCGGCCATTACCAGTTGAATAGTGGCAAAAAAGTCCTGTATAAATTCCTTTTTCTGATTATCTAGATTCTGCCTTATTCCTTCACTGATTGAAATTCTTGATCTTTTAAGCTCTAAAACACCAATGGCAATGCCATTTATGTAGATCACAATATCTGGCCTTTTTATATGTTTACCTGTTACTGTCACTTCCTCGGCTATTGCAAAGTGATTGTTTTCTGGATTATTCCAATCAATAAAATGGACATGAATAGATTGTTCAGAAGGGCTTGGCTTTATATCCACACCATATCTTAGTAGTTGATAGACTTCTTTGTTTTTGTCATAAAGGCTTTTGTGTTGGTGTGTTGCGGCTTTTTTTAATTTTTCTATGGCTTTTCTGATTATCTCATCAGTATAAACCTGTTTTTCAAGAAAGGTAGTTAAATACTCCTCCTCGATATTGGAATTTCCTTCTCTATATTCCCAGTTACCAAGGTATTCATATCCAAGGGCTTCTTGGAAAAATCTTATAACTCTATTCTGAGTTTGTCTTTCGGGTTGATTTACATCTATATGAGTCATATAGACACCCCTTTAATGTATTCTTTCAACCTTATTTTACCGGTTAGAAGCAGCTCCATAGCGGCCTTTTTCATCATCTTGTACTTCTTCTTTTTCTTCTCCAATGCTTCAATTTCTGCGTCCATATCCGATAGGATTTGAGCAATGGCTTTTTGTTCTTCTAAAGTCGGTGGAAACGCAAACAATAATTGTGAAAATTTCTTTTTTGAAATTATAGGAGTTGCAGTTATCCCTGCTCTTGCTAACAATTTTTTGCTGTTATTCTCCATAAGATAATAAAGAAAATCTGTATCATAGTTTTCAGAAGGAATTATTGCATTTATTTGTTGATTACACGCCCCTCTTTCTTTTATTATGGCATTTTTCCCAATACTTGCAATGCATGTTACTAATAGCGCATTTGGTGGAAGTTCACCAACAATTTTTAATCCTTCTTCAGAAATTTTTCGTTCAGTCTGTCTAATTTCCTTTCTTTCATTTATATCCGTAGGTGTTACCCAAATAATATTACCATTCCAAAATTTTTTGATTGAAGTAGATGGTGTTCCTCCTGTTTTAATGACACCTATCTCCTCTAACTTTCTTCTCACCCACTCACCTATAAAACCCGGCAAGCGTTTTTTGCCGGTTAGCAATAACTGCATTGTTCCTTTTTTTATGTTTTTCTTTTTCGCTATAAGCTTGTCAAGGGATTCAATAAGTTTGTCGAAATCTGAGAGGACGTTAGCAATGGCTTGTTGTTCTTCGAGTGAAGGAATTGGAAGCAAAATTTTTTTGAGATTTTGTTTGGAG
This sequence comes from Thermotogaceae bacterium, assembly GCA_021161105.1. Taxonomy (GTDB): domain Bacteria; phylum Thermotogota; class Thermotogae; order Thermotogales; family Thermotogaceae; genus JAGHBG01. Next base: position 3,102 of record JAGHBG010000047.1, read on the forward strand.
ATACCATATACCTTTAATCCTGTTGCTAATTTCTCTATTTGTCCTTTGACAGATTTGCTACATACAATAAACCCTTTAAACCCATTAACAAAATTTTGGTTTTTATCCCTTAACAACAAGGTATGTAATCCTGCAATTGCTTTTCTAAAATTTGCATTTTTTATTTCCACAGACTTGCCAATTCCCTCATAATCTTCTGAGGCATCAACCATTATCAAATCTCCGTTTTTTAGTAATGGAAAATTTTTAGCTTTATATTCTTCGATAGTTGGTAATTCCACGTTTTTTATATCAATAAAATGGCGAAAACTGGTATGTATATCACCATAGTGAACATAAAAAAATTTTCCTTTTTTTGACAATTCAGATCTAGAATAGGATGCTGTTTTAAGAATATCAAAAACGTCCCCCAGCTTTTTCACTTCCCAGTCTTCTGGAATTTTTCCTATTTCAGTTTTTTTATAACCTTCCGGAATTTCCTTCTCCTTCACTCTATCGCCCCTCATAGATTAAATCCCATTACTTTTAGGTGATTCTTCACCCTTTGTTCATAATCTTCTACTTCTTGTTCTATGTGTGGTAGCGGTTTTGCATATCTTTCTGCAAGCTCTTTTATTCTGCTTGTCAAGTTCAATATGATGTTATCAAGCTCATCATGTATGTTTTCTTCTAATCGCTCAAGCCATTTCTTTTCCACAATAAGCCTTTTTACATCTTCCTCTGTCAAATCATAATATTTTCTTAGGAGTTTTTCATCAAGTTCTTTTTCTTTTTGCTTTATCTTCTTCTTTATTTTGGTTTGTTCATCCATAAGTTGAAGATACTTTTCGAGGACTTCTAGTTCTTCCTTAAACTCATTTGGTGTCCATCTTAATTCATTGATCTTAGTTTGCAAATCTTTTTTCGTGATATTCCCTTTCTCGTTTTTTACCTCTTCAAGTATGCCTTCTTCTCCAGAGTGTTCATCTTCAAGGTCTTTCATCTGACTCTCTAAATCTTCTATTCTTGCTTCCAGTTCATCAATCTCTTCTTTCTCTTGATTGAAAAACTCTTTTATTACAATCTCTTTTGGTAGAATATCGCAAGTCCAGCCTTTGTCAATTTCTTTACCTCTCTTGTTCTTTTCTATAATCCTGCTTGGCTTTGCTTCCCAGCCGTTTTCAATTATCATGTAAACATCATCTTTCATCTCTTCATCCCAATAATCC
>JAGHBG010000100.1 GCA_021161105.1 Thermotogaceae bacterium
CTTTCTTACCTCTCGTAACCTTCCTAAACATGCTATTTAAGCTCTCTATCGCATTCGTCGTGTATATCAAGCTCCTCATCTCATACGGATATTTGTAGTATGTCATAAGCTCTTGCCTCATCAGCTCTATCCCACTGTTTATACTCTCAACTACATTCGTTGTATATATGTATTTTCGTATCTCCTCCGGATATTTTGTAAACGCTATATACCTCTCTCCCTTGTTCTCAAGCCTCTTTCCTAAATTCGTGCTCTCTTCGTTCACTATTTTTACTACTTCTGTCCAGAGCATCTTCGCTTCCTCATAATTGACCGAATCCTTTATCTCTCTCAGTAATTTTGACACTCGTTTGTACCCTTCTTTGCTTAGCTTTTTCCTTAAATTCCTTTTCAAGTGCACCACACATAGCTGATGATCCGACATAGGAAATAGTTTCTTTATCACTTTATCAAGCCCAGGAAAGTCATCTGTGACAAATATCATTACTTTACTTAGCCCTCGACTTATCATGTCTTGCAGAACTTCCGTCCAGAATCCTATGTTTTCTTTCCCTTTCTTCACCCACCAGCCAAGTATTTTTTTGTTCCCGTCAAGGTCTATCCCTACCGATACATACAAGCTTATCTCTTTCATTTTGCCGCTATCATCCCTTAGCTTCGCTCTGTATGCATCCATGAATACAGCAAACATCTCACTATCTATGGTGTCTGACTTGTAATATTGTAGGTGTTCATAGATCATTTCTATCAAGTTTTGCATGGATTCTTCTGAGTATGGCATATTCATGGACTTTAATGTCTCTTTTATCTTTGCCTTGGAGTACCCATTTACAAGAAGTGCTAATAGGAAATTCTCGTAGTCTTTATCTACTCTTTTCCATCGCTCGGGAAGTAATGCAGGCTTAAATGTGTTGCCTATCCTGACCCTCGGAACTTTTATGTTTAGTTTGCCAAAGGATAGGGTAAGATCTCTATCATAGAAACCATTAGCACTGTTATCGTCGTTATTCAAAAGATATATATCCCTTTCTGAGAGTAAAAGAGCGTTTAATACATCTTTGAATACTTCAGATATGGCTATCTTCTCACCCTTTATGAGTTTATCAAAAGCCGCTTTCCTTAAGAGATCAAGTGCTTGTTCGTATTGTGTCTTTTCTTTCTTCTTAGCCTTGCTATCCATGCATTCACCCCCTATTTCCTTCAATAATCTTTGTCATTAACCTTAATTTCTCACTGTTTTTAAAGTTTTTATCTCTCATTCCTATTTTACACATTTTTTCGTTTAACTCCCTTAATATGGAGGATGATTCCTTATGAGGGATGCGGGATCTTTTTACAGCATTTTCTTGACAGAACCGAATGCGATTAAGCTCTGATGTTAGCCTTGCTCAAAACAGGCGGAAAAAGAGCACAGAGAATAATCAGGCAAAAAGCGCTCTTAAGTTGGAGTGTATTTAACTTCTCATGGGTTCATATCACTTTTTAAAGCTTTGTGAACATTATAACGAAGTGGTTTAACACCCCCCAATTGCGAGTTTTATCAAGATAACGATTAAGTTTTCGATACCATTGACGATATATAGAATGAAAGGGGGTGATCCTGTGAGGGTCACCGGAGTAGGGTATGGAAATTCCTACTACATTCCACAGATGCAGGTTAAGCCACAGGCCACTGCTCAGGCCGCAGGTACAGTTATGTCAAAAGATGAGATGAAAAAGATGCTGAACTTGATGTTCTACAATCAGGCAGGTATGGCATTTAAACTTGCAAAAATGGCAGCAAAACTGTACGCAGGGCTTAACCTGGATGTACAGGCGTAGGCGCCTTCAGGCGTCTTCGCCTTTTATTTCCTCAAGTATCTTCAAAGCTTCTTTCAAGAATTCTCCGGACAATTGCTTTTGCAGGTATTCCTCAAAGATCTCGTAAAAATCCAGCCCCTCAAACTCTTTTCTCATGTCAACCCTGTCTATATCGTAGCTTTCAACAGAGACGCTTTTTACCTTATCATATCTTAAAAGCGTTCCTCTGTAATGAGATAACGAATGATTAATTTTAAGCTTTATATAGTCAAACTCATGTATTGCCTGTTCTAACTTTCCTATTACAGCTTTAAAGTCCCTTTCTCCAGAGAAGTCAAGAACCCCCAGTTTTCTGTGGGAAAGTTCTGCAAATCGAATGTTTTTATCTTCCAGAATCACATATCCTTTCCTGTCCTTCCACTCAGAAAAATCGTCCTGTATTATAGAGCCTGAGTACACAACATACGGCACATCTTTTATAATCACATGTCTGTGCACATGCCCCAGAGCAACGTAGTCAAAAAGGGCAGAAAAGTGCTCTGATTTTAAGATAACATGTATATTTTCTTCTACAGATGGAGGAATAACTCCGGTTTTTTCCACCATAAGGTGAGAGGCCAGCAATCTAAAATCAGCACTTATATCGTCATGGGCAAATTCCTGTATAAGTCCAGCGATTCTATCTGTAAGATTTATCCTTTTACCATCGGGTTCTGCCGGCGCTTCCCTAACGAAAGGCACGGTGTAAACAGCTACCCTCCCGGAGTTTGTATCTATTACTAACTTTTCTGGCCTTACAGATATATACAAATCCCTTGGCGCTATGTGAGAGTACGACATCAGTCCTTTCCAGTCGTGATTTCCCATAACAACAACAGTTGGCGCCACCTTTGAAAATTCAGATAAATACTTCATCAAAATATTTAAACTCTCTGCAGATGGGTTTCTGCTTTCATGTAGAACATCCCCTGCCACAACAATTAAATCCACATTCTCTTTCTTTGCTCCCTCAAGAATTTGCTCAAGAGAATTTAAAATCTCTTCAGTTCTATCCGTTTCTTTTTCCACCTTCCAGGATTTAAGTCCAATGTGCCAGTCGGCAGTGTGAAGAATTTTCATAAAAACTCCCCCCTAAAACTCCCTGTAAAAAATATATCACAACATATAAAAAAGCGCCCCTCATTGTGAGGGGCGCTTAAGCCAGCGGTGGGACTTGAACCCACAACCTGCGCATTACGAATGCGCCGCTCTGCCGATTGAGCTACGCTGGCATCGCAACCTTATTATATTCACAGCCGGAGTTCTTTTCAAGGTTTAATTAGCGCTGGTTTCGCTTTCTCAAATCTTCTCCACACCAAAAGAAAAATCTCTAAAATGCAAGACCCCCATGAACCTCAATCACCGTTGAGGTTATGTAAGATGCAAGATCTGAAGCCAGGAAAACAACAACATTTGCCACTTCATCAGGATGACCGAATCTTCCAACGGGAATGCTCTCAAGAGCAAGCTTTTTCAAATTCTCTGGAATCCTCTCTGTCATTGGCGTTTCTATGAATCCCGGGGCCACTGCGACCAATCTTATTCCC
>JAGHBG010000148.1 GCA_021161105.1 Thermotogaceae bacterium
CCTCTGAAGAAGTCATCAAATACTCTATCAATTTCTCTTTGAAGTTCTCTAAACGGTTTGAAGAAGTCTTCTCTTCTTTCGATTAACATACTTCCACCTCCCTTTTCTTTCTATTTTTTATTTTTATTGTTGCCCTCCTGAAGCTTGCTGATTTTGATCATTTTGCTGCTGTTGCTTGTAGATATATTCTCCTATTTTCATTGATTCTTTTTGCAAATCATCGAAGAGAAGCTTCACTTTTGGTATGTCGTTTTTGTTTATAGCGTCTCTTAAATCTTTAATCATGTTTTCCAGCTTGTCCTTGAGTTCCTGTGGCACTTTATCTCCGTATTCTTTCAGGGTTTTTTCCACATGATATGCAAGGTCGTCAGCTTTATTCTTGAGTTCAATTTCTTCTCTCAGTCTCTTGTCTTGTTCTTCGTATCTTTGTGCATCTTCTATCATCTTTTGAATTTCATCATCAGAGAGTTTGTGTCTTCCTGTTACCACCATCTTCTGTTCTTTTCCGGATCCAAGGTCTTTTGCACTTACATGCACTATTCCGTCGCTGTCAATATCAAATGTTACTTCGATTTGTGGTATTCCTCTGGGTGCAGGTGGTATTCCTACAAGTTTGAAGGAACCAAGGAATATATTATCTTTTGCCAGCGGTCTTTCTCCCTGGTAAACTCTTATCTCAACTTCTGTCTGATAATCCTCCACAGTTGTGAATATCTTGCTCTTTTTAACTGGTATAGTGGTATTTCTTGAAATTATCGGTTCGAATAGTCCTCCTTTTACTTCAATTCCTAAAGTTAATGGTGTAACGTCGACGAGGACTACATCCTTATCTTTTGCGCCTTCCGTTCCGGCTATTATAGCTGCCTGAATTGCTGCACCAATTGCAACCGCTTCATCGGGGTTAACGCTCCTGTTGGGCTCTTTTCCAAATATTTCTTTTATGAAGTTCTGGACCATTGGAACCCTTGTCATTCCACCAACCAGGATTATTTCGTCTATATCCTGTGGTGAAAGTTTTGCGTCACTCAATGCTCTTTCAACAGGACCTCTTGTCATTTCTATAAGATCTTTTGTCAGGGATTCAAAAAGTGCTCTTGTGATTCTCATTTCAAGATGAAGTGGCCCGCCTTCTGTCACTGTGATGAATGGCAAGCTTACTTCTGTTTCCAGCTTTGTTGAAAGTTCTATCTTCGCTTTTTCTGCTGCATCTCTTAATCTTTGGAGAGCCTGTCTATCTTCTCTTAAGTCTATGCCATGTTGTTTTTTGAATTCTTCCGCCATGTAATCGATTAATCTCTGGTCGAAATCATCTCCACCAAGATGGTTATTGCCAGAGGTTGCAACAACCTGAATCACTCCATCACCAATTTCGAGGATTGATACATCAAATGTTCCTCCACCAAGGTCGTACACAAGAACTTTATGTTCACCTTTTTTATCAAGTCCGTAGGCAAGTGCGGCTGCCGTTGGCTCGTTAATAACCCTTAAAACATCAAATCCTGCAATGATTCCGGCTTCTTTTGTGGCCTGCCTTTGTGCATCATTGAAATATGCAGGACATGTTATAACTGCTTTCTTTATTTCTCCACCAAGATAGCTTTCTGCATCTTTCTTGAGTTTCTTCAGAATGAAAGCGCTTATCTCCTGTGGTGTGTACTCTTTATCGTCGATCTTTACTTTGTAGTCTGTTCCCATCTTTCTTTTGATGGATTTAATGGTTCTTTCCGGATTAAGGATGATCTGTCTTTTTGCAGGTTCACCTACAAGTATTTCACCGTTCTTCCCGAAAGACACAACAGATGGTGTAATTCTGCTTCCTTCTGCACTGGGAATAACTTCAACAGTTCCATCGTCTTTCATCCATGCTATAACAGAATTGGTTGTTCCAAGATCTATTCCAACTACATATTCCTTTGCCATATCCTTTCACCTCCTTCTTCCGTTCCACTTCGACGTTAATTATATATCCCTGGTTCAAAGAGTTCAACTTTTTGTTTCATATTTATCAATGTTGTTTGGGCTCATGGTGACTTATATGGCGATGATGTAATGTTTTTTTAACCAAATTTTATAGCACTCGTTACGATAGAATGCTAAATTAGATTTTATGATAAAATCAAAACCGCCGGAGGTGATTGTATGAACCCAGAATACAGAAGATCTATGATAGAGTCTGAGCTCCAAAAACTGCTCAGTGAAGCTGTAACCATGCTTCGTGATCCGAGAATAAAAAAAGAGTATGTGACGATCTCTAAAGTATTTCTTTCAAAAGACAAAAGATATGCCGATGTTTATGTAAGTTTTCTTGGGGGTGAGGAAGAAAGAAGGGAAACGGTGGAGCTTTTAAACAAAGCAAAAGGATTTTTCAGAACTTATGTTGCAAAGAATCTTCGACTTTTTACAGCACCTGAAATCAGGTTCTACGAAGACAAAGGAATTGAATCCAGTGTAAGGGTTAACCAGCTTTTAAATCAGATGGGATATGATGCTTTGAAAGAAATTGAAGGAGAGGATGAAGAGGAAAAGTGAATGGAATATTGAACGCGTATAAACCAAAAGGTCCAACATCTCATGATGTTGTAGATGAACTCAGGAGAAAAACTAAGGAAAAGAGGATTGGTCATGCAGGGACACTTGACCCCTTTGCAAGGGGAGTGCTTGTTATTGGTATTGGAAGAAAGGCAACAAGAATTTTAGACTTATTGAAGAATGAAAGAAAAACATACTGGGTGAAAATGCAGCTTGGTATTGTCACCGAAACTTTTGATATAACGGGGCAGGTAAGAGAAGAAAACGAGTGTGATAAAGATAAGGATGAGATAATAGAAGCTGTTAAAAGCTTTGAAGGAGAATACATGCAGGTGCCGCCTGCTTATTCCGCAAGGAAGTACAGGGGAAGGAAACTTTATGAACTGGCGAGACAGGGAAAAATAATAAGGCTTCCTCCAAAAAAAGTTACGATATATAAAATTTGGGATATTGAAGTAAACCTTCCCTTTGCTTCATTTAGAGCAGAGGTATCTCCAGGAACGTACATAAGGTCTCTTTGTATGGATATAGGGTACAGGCTTGAATGTGGTGGTACTGCCGTGGAGCTCGTTAGAGAAAAAGTAGGGGGTTTTTCAATAGAAAATTCTGTTAATCCTTTTGAGCTTCCGCCAGAAAAGGTCGAAAAGTACTTGATTCCTATCGAAGAGGTTCTCAGGAAGATTCCAGGGCTCTTATTAACAGAATCGGGCAAAAAGAAAGTTTTGAATGGCGGTCATCCGTTCCTTGAGGATATTGAAGGAATACTGGGAAAATTCAAAAAAGATCAGATGATAAAACTTGTCAGCAAAAATGGGGTTATAATAGCCCTTGCGAAAGCCGAAAGAAATTCATCTTTTATAAATACCCTTGAAAAACATGGCAGAAATGAAAGAGTAGCAAAACTTGAAAAGGTTTTGGGGGAATAGAAATGGGATATGCTGTAACAATCGGTGTTTACGATGGAGTACATATAGGCCATCAGAAGATACTGCAAAAGCTTGGAGAAATAGCAAATAAAAAAAGTTTAATAACAAAAGTCTATACCATTCTTTATCCAATGGAGTACTATTCATCTGGTTTTAAAGGACTTCTTATGACTCCACAGGAAAGGATAGTTATGCTTCAAGAATTTGCGGAAGAAGTGGAATTTCTTGATCTTGCGGAAATTTTCCATCTACCCCATGAAGAGTTCTTCCAATTTCTTGTTGAAAACGATACGAAGGCTATTGTAGTTGGAGAGGATTTTCGATACGGTTATAAAGGCATGGGAAATATAAATACTCTTAGAGAATCCTCTGAAAAGCACGGGATAGAACTTTATGTTATGAAGGATATTTTGTGCGACGGCGGTATAAGGATAAGTAGTTCGAGAATAAGGGAATTAATATCCCGGGGAAAAATGGAAAGGGTAAGGGAAATCCTTGGCAGGTATTACAAAATTTTCGGGAAAGTTTATAGAGATATGGGTCTTGGAAGAAAGCTCGGGTATCCAACTGCGAATGTGGATAGAGGACACGAGAGACTTGTAATTCCAAAACTTGGAGTTTATTTTTCGCGTGTTAAGATAGGGGATGAGTATTTTTTTGGTGTTACCAACATCGGCAGGAGGCCAACAGTTAAGGAAGAAGCAGTTGTTAAATATGAAACATATATTCTGGACTTTGATAGAGATATTTATGATAGAAGAATTGAAGTGGAATTAATTAAATATTTAAGAGGAGAAGAAAAATTTTCTTCTCTTGGAGAGCTTAAAAATGCAATTGCAAACGATGTAAAGACAGCAAGGGAGCTGATTGGAGCGTGGAGCGAAAAATAGTCAAAATATTGATTTTTGCTGGATTTTACGTTTCCTTATATTACTTCCTGCTTCTGCTACATTTAAAAAGTTTGGAAATTTTCGTTTACTTTCCGCTTTTGATAGCTGCGTTTTCAAAGAAGCATCTTGAAAATTACGAGAGAGGTTTTGCCGGAGCTATAGGAGTTATCATGGCTAAAGGGGTGGAACTTAAGCTTCTAAGTGGGTATACTTTACTTGAGGCTGTACTGGTATGGCTGGGGGGATACGTAACAGGCTTCAAAAGGATGATTGCTTCCTTTGTATCCCCAGCTACATTTTTTATATACCTTTTAATAAATGGCGTAGAATTTTGGAAGGCTCTTTTGGGATATATGATCACGGGTGTAATATTATACATATTGCTTGGAAAAGGAGGAGATAGTCGATGAGTAACATCGTTTTTGCAGGGGCGCCGGGAGCTGCACCGGCACCAACGACAGGAACAACAGCAGCTACTGGAGGATGGGGAAGTCTTCTTTTCATGCTTCTTATATTCTTTCTCATGTTTTACTTTTTAATCATATTGCCGCAAAGAAAAAGAGAAAAAGAATTCCAGAAAATGATAGCCGATATGAAGAGAGGTGACACGATAATAACAGCTGGTGGTGTTGTGGGAAAGATCATTGATATTAAAAAAGATACGGTTAAGATAAAGACTGCCAATACAACAGAACTTGAAGTTACTAAGAGGTCAATAGCGACTGTCATAAAGGCTAAAGAAGAAAAGAAAGAAGAAAAAGAAGAAAAATAATCCAAAAGGAGTTGTCGAAAGGAGGGTTAGATAGTGAACGCACAAAGATGGCGAGCCCTTATAGTAGCAATAGTAATTGCTTTTGCACTTTGGGGACTTCTTAAGATTAGTGGTCGGGCGCTTCCAGGTTGGGGTTATATATTCTCTAACATAAAGCTTGGTCTGGATTTAAAGGGTGGGGTCAGACTTGAGTACAAGGTAGACCTGAAAGAAGTGGCCAAGGAAACCACAGATGTTGTTGATGATGTTTACACGGTTTTAAGAGAGAGGCTCGATGCTGCAGGTTATACGGAAGCCACGCTCAAAAAAGCCTACAAAGAAAGTGGTGCTTTCATTGTTGTTGAAATACCGTCTGCTACCGACACAACTCAAGCAGAGAGACTTATAGGTTCAACAGGCATTCTTTACTTTGCTCAAATTTTAGACGAAGCATATTCTAACCCAGCAAAAGATCCAGAGCTTATGAACGAAGCAAGGAGATACAGGGCTATATGGCTTAAAGGTAGAGGAAGAGAGAACGAGGAAGTCTGGTACCTCGTCAGAAAAGAAATAATGGGAAGAAAGGATCTTGTTCTTATATCACCCCAGATCAGGAATGTGAAAATTGTTCCCGATACACAAAAGGGTGGATATAAAATAACATTCGAGCTTGTAAATAGAGACGATATAAGTATGTTTGAGAAAATCACAGGGATGCTCGTTGTAAATGACGCTCAGATAGGGTCGGGTCTTGCAAAAGACAAAAGACTTGCAATTGTTCTTGACAACTATGTGCAATTTGCCGGTTATGTTATGAGCAGGATACCCAACGGAAGGGCAGAGATAACTGGAAACTTCTCTATAGATGAAGCAAGAAGGCTTGCAGCCATTCTGAGAAGCGGTGTTCTCCCTGCAAGGCTTATAAAGGTTTCCTCTGGTTGGGTTGATCCGACTCTCGGAAAGGATATAATAAATGCATCATTGAAAGCAGGTGTGTGGGGAATAATCCTCGTTATGATATATATGATAGTCTTCTATGGTGTAATGGGAATAGTTGCCGATCTTGCCCTTCTTTACAACACATTCCTTCTTTTTGGAATCCTTGCCTGGACTGGGTCAATACTTACCCTGCCAGGAATTGCAGGTATCATCTTAACCATCGGAACAACGGTTGATGGAAATATAATCATCTACGAGAGAATAAAAGAAGAGCTTAGAGCTGGGAAAACGGCTATAACAGCCATAAACGCAGGATTTTCGAGATCAACAGTCACTCTGGTTGATGCTAATCTAACCACGATAATAGCAGGTCTTGTTCTCTATTACTTCGGTGCAGGAACGATTAGAGGATTTGCCATAACGTTGATAATCGGTGTAATAGGTTCTCTCTTTGTAAACCTCGTATTCACACG
>JAGHBG010000146.1 GCA_021161105.1 Thermotogaceae bacterium
GCATGTTTTTATTCCACATCTGGATTATCCATATGCCTATGATTATATAAACAAAAGCTATGATAGTTTTTAAAATGTACGAAAGGTTATAGAAGTTTTGATTGAGTATGAATGGTGAGGAAAATCCATATATCGAAAGGACAAGGAATTTATACCATGATGGGATCCTGAACAGATGTTTCATAAAAATGCGGGGTTTATCCCCGCATTACTCCACCTCCGCCTTGGCCATTGCTCTTGTGTATCTCTTGACTTTTCCGGATCTAAGGCAATCTGTGCATACGTTCATTCTTTTAACGGTTCCATCGGGAAGGATTACTTTAACCCTTTGGATGTTGGGTTTGAACCATCTTGAACTTTTCTTGTTGGAGTGACTTACGTTGTTTCCGCTTCTTGGGCCTTTCCCGCAGATTTCACATCTTTTTGCCATCTCTCTTCCCTCCTATTTCTTTTCGTTATTTCGTACGACTATGAATGATATCATATATATGGTAAATCGTCAAAAGTTACGCGTGTTATGTGCCTGCGATTTTTCTCAAAGTTTCTAAGTCATTTATTTTTATGATGTTTCTATTTATTTCAATAAGTTCTTCTTCTGAAAGTTCAGATAGTACCCTTGAAATAGATGGTCGAGCTGCACCAAATCTTCTTGCAATTTCCTCCCTTGTGTGAGGGAGTTTTATCGTCAGGCTATTTTGCTTTTCACTTAGTTCAACCAGATAATTTGCTATTTTTTCTTTTAAATCACTCAATATAACTTGAGAGAGTCTATTTATTAGATAAGAAAATTGCCTCCCAAGGTACGCAAAAAATGAAATAGCACTCTCTTTATTTCTCCATAAATAGTTGAAAAATTCTTCTCTTTCAATTGTTATCAATTCCACATCAGTTGTGGCTATAAGGTCTACGTCAAGAACGGGTTTGTCGGAAAAAGTAATACAGGGGAATATGAATTTAGGAGCTTTTATTCTATCGATTTCCAGAACTCTCCCGGATCTGCCGACACTTTCTATCTTCAATTCTCCCGATTTCAAGATCATTATCTCATTAAGCTCCTCTCCGGCGGTCCTTACAAAGTCTCCTGCTTTATATATCTCTTTCTGGCAACCAAGCTTGTTGCATTCTGCATCCTCTATCAGTTTTTTCAATACATCCACTGCATATCACCTCTTGAATGTTCTTAACAGGGGGCTGAATACCCAAACAAAATTATAGCACCATATGGTATTATAAAGACATGAGTTTTACAGATGTACTGAAGTTAGTGAAGTTATGTTGTTTTGAAGACAGAGTAACTCATGCTACTGCTTTACTTCTCTTGAATTCCAAACCCAGAAGAGGGGCAGCGAGGGTTCTGGAACTTGGAAGTGGCAACGGAGCTGTTTCTATAGGTATGGCAAAGCTTTATGGTGTAGATGTTGTCGGAATAGATGTTCAAAAAGATCTGATAGAGGCTGCAAAAAAATCTGCAGTTATGAATAGTGTGGAAGATAAGGTGATGTTCGTAAACGCTGATGTGAGAGATGTAAAAACCATAATTTCTGCAGAGAGTTACGATATGGTTATTTCCAATCCTCCTCATCATTTTAAAAAGGCTGTAAGTGACAAAAGGCATCGGGCAATTGAAAGAAGCCTGAATGAAGATCTTATGGATAGTTTTGTAAATGCAATAAAATGGACATTGAAAAATGGGGGAGATTATGTTCTGGTTCTCTCACCAGAAAATTTAATAGAATGGATATGGAAACTTAGAAACGCAAAACTTGAACCAAAAAAAATGATATTTTTTCATCCTAAAAGAGAAAAAGATGCAGAACTTGTTGTTGTAAGGGGTAGAAAGAATGGGAAAGTTGGTCTGGTCGTAAAATTTCCGGTTTTGGAGGAATAAACTTGATTGTAGGAAACGGTATTGATGTTGTACGAATAGATAGAGTTAGCTTAAATTTGAGCAAAAAGATTTTAACCGAAAGAGAAAAGAAGATTTTTGATAGTTTAAAATTGGAAGAGAAAAAAAGAGAATTCCTGGCGGGCCGTTTCGCTGCTAAAGAAGCGTTTTTTAAAGCGTTGGGGAGTGGAGTAGGGAAGAATTCCTTTTTGGATGTCTCTATACTGAATGCTGAAAAAGGCAGACCATTCATATTGATAGAGAAGGACTTTGAAATATTGTTTAACTATGCATATGTATCAGTCAGTCACGACTTTGTAGCTGTAGCATCTGTTATACTTGAAAGGAGAAAAGGAGCTATAATCGCCAATTTTAAACCAGATTTTTGCGAATTGTTAGAAATTATTGATAATGATCTTTATGAACTTGACTGTGATATACCGCCGTTTGAATTAAAAAGAGTACTTGAAGAAGAGGGATTTAGATTGATAAAGTATGGGAACATCTGGGAGGCGAGCTATTTTGAGAATTGATGAACTGGAAAAAGAGATAGACGATGCCATTGATAAGGGAGATTTTGAAAAAGCTTCGAAACTCCTTGAAGAGCGGGAAAAGATTTTAAATTCTATGAAAGAGATCCCGGAAGAACTTGCTGAAAAAATCATTGAAGAAGATAAAAGGCGTATAGAAAAGATAAGGAATATGATGAAAGAAATTGTTGATACGGTCAGAAAATCGGACGCTTTTCAAAAGAGTCTTGAGTCTTATCAAAAAGCCCATAATAATATTTATGGTAAATCCTGGGGAAAGGGATAGGATGGGGTGAAATTTTGGATAGAATCATGAGCCCAAAGGCGAAAGATGATAACCATATTTTTAACCTGCGCCCAAAAAAATTGAAGAATTTTATAGGTCAGGAGAACATTAAAAGTAAGTTAAAAATAGCTATAGAAGCTTCAAAAATGCGTGGTGATCATTTGGACCACATTCTTCTTGTTGGACCCCCGGGGCTTGGCAAAACGACACTTGCTCAAATTGTAGCCAATGAACTTGGTGTCAACATCTATGCTACAAGTGGGCCTGTCCTGGAAAGGCAGGGAGATTTAGCAGCAATATTAACCAATCTTTCCAGAGGAGATGTTCTTTTCATCGATGAAATACACAGGATGGCAAAGTCAGCGGAGGAGTTATTGTACACCGCTGTAGAAGATTTCAAGATAGATATAATGATAGGCAAAGGTCCTGCCGCAAAATCCGTAAGGATATCCTTAAATCCCTTTACTCTTATAGGAGCTACCACACGATCAGGGCTTTTAACATCGCCTTTTAGAAGCAGATTTGGCATGATTTTAGAGCTTTCTTTTTACAAGCCTGAGGAGCTTGCAGAAATAATTAAAAAGGCTGCAGATGTAATGAATATGAAGATTGAAAAAGAAGCGGCTCTGATGCTTGGAGAAAGGTCGAGAGGAACTCCGAGGATAGCGTTAAGACTTCTTAAAAGAGTCAGGGATGTGGCTACTGTGGAAGGAAAAGATATCATAGACATGAAAACAGTGGAAAAGGCAATGAGGATACTGGATATAGATAAGCTTGGTCTGGATGAGGTTGATAGAAGAATATTAAGAACTATAATAGAAGTGTACAACGGCGGCCCGGTTGGTCTCAATTCGCTGGCTGCAACTCTTGGCCTTGAACCCGATACAATAAGCGAAGTTTATGAACCGTACCTGATACAGGCAGGACTTTTGGCAAGAACAACAAGAGGAAGAGTGGTAACTGATGCAGCTTACGATCATTTGGGCTATAAAAGGAAGGAAACATTGTTTGATATCTAAGCGGATAATGTATAATTTTCTTAGGTGATCTGGTGAAAGGAGGTATTAATTGTGCCAAAAAAAGCCTATAAAATAAATATAAATTATGCCTGGTGTAAACGATGTGGGCTTTGTTACTGGATATGCCCAACGAAGACTCTTGTTGAAGGAGAGCTTTTGTACCCCAAGATTGATAATGAAGAGAAATGCATAGGATGTCTTTTATGTGAAAACATATGCCCTGAGATGGCAATAGACATAGAACTGAAAAAGGGAGCAGAAGCTATTCCGGAATCCTGAAGCACATTTCCTTTTGTTTGAATACATTCTTAAACCCCACTTTTACTGCAGCTTCATAAAGTGGGTCGTCTTCGGGAATGGAGGCTATCGTAATCAGTGATTTTGTAGAGTTTTTAAAGATTTTATTTATACTCTCTTCAAGCATTTTCGAGTAAAGTTTTCCTTCACTAAGTGGTGAAATATCCACTATAAAAGCTCCGCTCTCTGTTTCTCCCCATACAATATATCCTTCATGACCTTTGTAATATATCCTGTTCATGTTGTATCTGCCATTGGAAAGAAGTAGAGTAAGGGGTTCCCTTTGCCAGTTTGGTTTTCTCGACAGCATGAATTGCGATTCTATAGCTGCTCTATGAATCCACCTGGGATCAGCACTTAAAAAATTTATGTTAGGACTTTTTTTGTTTATAAGATCATCCCCGGAAATAGCCATGGTGTAAAGATTTCTGATCTCTCTAAAACCATTTTTTTGATAAAATCTTATAGCTCTTGGGTCATGCGAGGCTACTTCAAGAATTATTCTTTCTGCTCCTTTCCATTTCAAAGCTTCAATAGCTTGCTGAAGAATTTTTTGAGCGAGTCCCGTTCCTCTTTTTTCCTTTACAACTCCCATAGCATCAATTCTTCCTCTGTCTTTTCTTATACCTGTTAGTACAAATCCAACAGGTTTTTTATTTTCAAAGAAAACATATGAAAGATCAAGAAGGAGGGAATTTTCTCTTATGTCCATTTTGAAATTAATCACGTCCCACTTTATAGGAATGGCATAGTCTTTAAATATTTCATTCACCAGATTTACAAAATCAACGAAAGAAATCTCAAGCAGGGTTTTGATTCCTTTC
This sequence comes from Thermotogaceae bacterium, assembly GCA_021161105.1. Classification (GTDB taxonomy): domain Bacteria; phylum Thermotogota; class Thermotogae; order Thermotogales; family Thermotogaceae; genus JAGHBG01. The sequence continues at coordinate 4,842 of JAGHBG010000146.1, forward strand.
ATCCCCCCCTTCCTCCTTTCTTATATTTTAACTACTTAAGCTTAAATATTAAGATCAAGTCCTGACTTGTGAACATTTCTGTTAGTTTCTGCTGTATTTCCAGCTTTTTTCATAACTTCTCGCCATGTGTCTAAAAGCTCTTCGAGCATCCCTCTAACTTCCTTTATAGCCTCTGCGTCTTTCTTTACATTGGCGTCTACAAGTTTTTTAAACATATAATTATAGAGAGCCCTTAAATTCTGTGCTATCTGGCCTCCTTTTTCCATGTCAAGCGAAAGATTCAGTTCTGTTACGATATCCTGGGCTTTTTTAAGATTTTCGTTGGCTTTTATATACTCTTTGTTCGTAACAAATTTTTCCGCACTTTTCAGAAGTTCAACGGCTCTCTGATATAGAAGTTCTATTAACTTTGCTGGGCTTGCCGTACGCACCATGTTTTCGAGATAAGCATCTTTACTTCCGTACAACGCTTCTTCCTCCTTCAATTTACGTTTTCTTCAAGTATTTGTTTTACTTTCTGAAAGTAATTTTTATAAAATTCGAGAACTTTTGGTATATTTTCCTCAATATGATCTGAAAGGTCTATAATGTCTTTATTTTCCAGACTGCTAACAAAATTTTGAAGTATGCCAACAACTTCCTGCTGTTCCTCTTTTTTAATTCCCACATCTGCTAATGACAAATTTGAGAGTTTTTCTGTGTTCTTTCTCAGATCTTCAATGGCAGATAATCCTTCAGACAGGTCTCGAATCTCGTTATATCCCTTCTCTGCATCAACTATCATATCTTCAGAAACTTTTGGAAGAAGACCTATAACTTTATCGAGGTATTCTATTATGTCATCAAGCATGTTTATAAGGAACATTTTCATCGGTTCAAAAGTTAGCTCTATTGTAAGATTATCTTCGTCTATCACTGCGGGTCTTAATTGATCAATATGGACTAAAGGTATTTCTTTACCATTTATAACTAATTTTGAAAGGACTCTATCTTTAAACTCCTTCTGAAGCTCATCTAAGAGTTCTCCGAAGTTTTTGTATTTCTTCGGATCAATTTCTCTTTCTTCACCGTTCAAAATCAATTTTACCATATTTAAAAACCTCCCTTTAACTTATGCCAGGCTCTTGTAATGCCGGCTATGGTCTTTGAGTCCACAATTTCTCCTTCAAGTACCATCTTTAATGCTTCTTCAAATTTGATTCTTACAACTTCAACGAATTCGTCTTCATCAGTATCCCTTTTATTATCGACCAAATCAGTTGCCAGATAAAGATGAATTTTTTCTGTAGTAAATCCAGGAGAAGTATATATATAACCAAGATATTCCAGCCTTTGTGGGTATTTTCCAATCTCCTCCATCAGTTCTTCCTTTGCTCTCCATTCTGGATTCTCATCGTTGGAGTCAAGCTTTCCTGCCGGGATTTCTAAAAGATGCTCCTGTACTGGGTATCTGAACTGCCTTACCATTATTATTTCGTCCTCATCTATGGGAACAGCAGCAGCTGCTCCTCTGTGTTTAACTACCTCCCTGTATGCTTCTTTGCCATTTGGGAGGCAAACCTTATCTGTACAAACCTTAATTATTCTTCCATCAAAAACAAGATTTTCGGATATTTTCTTCTCTGTAAAATCCATTAAATCATCCTTCCCATCATGCTGCCTATAGATGCCATCAGGAGAAGAGTATCAAATACCACGCTATAATCGTCATGGACAAACTTCAAGGTCCTTCCATTTATTCTTTCGACACCTGGTATTAACTCGAGGGCATCAGCAAACTCAGTTTTGTTGGTTTCAACCTTTAACTCAACTGGAGGCTCAAAGCTGTAGATCCTCAATTCGTTTCTTTCTTTCTTCATTGCTCTTTTTACACCCTCTTGTATTTCCCTTTTTATTCTCTTTTTTGAATAAAACCTGGACGAAAACCTCCCAAGTCCTTCTTTTGTGGATACATAAACAATCTTGTCCAGAAAGTCTTCCACTTCTCTTTTTAATGCTTCATCTCCAACAATCATAGCTATTGGAACTCCAAGGTAACCGGCGTAGGCAGCATTTATAAGAGCTTCATTCATTCTGAGGCCATTTATCCACACATTATGAAATGTGGTGTTTGAGTAAGTGTGATCCATCAGGCCTCCAAGTGCTCCAACACCTGAATGATAACCGAAGAATATAACTCTATCGTAGTCGCTTTCAAGCCCGGCCATCATGTATCTTTTTCTGGGGAACCCAGATATAAGTTCTATTCTTTCATCCATTTCAGTTATGGAGTATGGAATGTTATCCCCCATAGAGTGCGAATCGGATATGGTTATTTTTTCTACACGCTCGTACTCAAGTATTGGTTCTAATAACCACCGCAGCTGTTCTTCTACTTCCTTATACTTGTAATGAGGATCACCGAAGGTAACGTCTTTCCACGTGCTTATTCCTCCAGCACCTTCCATATCCACAGATATGTAGATTTTCATATGGCAGCACCTGCCCTTCCTGTTATTTCTTTTATCTTTTCAATTATCACATGTAAAGGAGTCCCAGGACCAAAAACTTCCGCTATTCCCATATCTTTCAACCTTTTTGCATCGTCCGGTGGAATAATTCCTCCGACAAAAACTGGAACATCAAGTTTTTCTTCTTTCATTAAAGAGAGAAGCTTTTGACAGATTCTCATATGAGCACCGGATAGTATGGAAAGACCAATTACATCGACATCCTCCTGTATGGCAGTTCTAACTATCTGTTCAACACTCTGGCGAAGACCGGTGTATATAACTTCGAAGCCAGCATCTCTAAGGGCTCTTGCAACTACCTTTGCGCCTCTGTCATGGCCATCAAGGCCTGGTTTCGCCACTAAGACTCTGATCTTTTTTTCCATTTCTATTCCCCCCTGATAATTCTTTCAAGTTCTACTATAGCATCATTTATTTTACCTGGGTCTTTTCCACCGGCCTGGGCGAAGTCTGGTCTTCCTCCTCCGCCTCCTCCAAGGATTTTTGCAAGTCTCCTTGCAATATTCCCTGCTTTGAATTTATCTATCATATCTTTTGTTACCTTCACAGCCAGTGAAACCTTTCCATCGGTCTTGTTGAACACAACTGCAACTCCACTTTTTATCTTTGATGCTAAAGAATCAGCGGTATTTCTCATGACATCGTTGTCAAGATCTTCTGTTACTGTATACACATATTTGATTCCATTTAATTCTTTAATCTCCGCTTGAGCTGCTGAAGATAATTGACCCATCTGAAGCTTCTTTATTTTCTTTTCAAGGTTCTTTATTTCGTCGAGGAGTTTTTTCACCTTTTCAGATAGCATGTCTTCAGGAACATCCAGCAAAAACTTTACATCTTCTATTATATATTCCTTTTTCCTCAAATAATTCAAAGAGTTAAAACCAGTAACAGCAACTATTCTTCTAACTCCTGCAGCTGCCGCTTCTTCTACGGTAACTTTGAACAGTCCAATGTCGCCTGTCCTTGAAACATGAGTTCCTCCGCAAAGCTCTTCGGAAAACTCTCCAACTTTTACCACCCTTACCACGTCTCCGTACTTCTCATCAAAAAGAGCCATAGCTCCTTCCTTAACAGCTTCGTCATAACTTTTTTCTTCAATGATTACAGGGATGTTTTCAAGGATAACAGAGTTCACCATATACTCTATTTTCTCAATCTCTTCCTTACTTAAAGCTTGATAGTGGGTAAAATCGAATCTTAATCTATCAGGAGCTACCAGTGATCCTGCCTGTCTTACATGATCACCGAGGATCTTTCTAAGAGCTGCATGGAGGAGGTGGGTTGCTGTATGATTTCTCATTATTGCTTTTCTTCTTTCCACATCAACTTTGAGTATGACTTCATCACCTTTATTGAATTTTCCCTTTTCTACCCTTACTTTATGAGCTATAACACCTTCGACAGGCTCCTTAACATCAAGTACAACAGCTCTTGCTTCTTTACTTTCCATGATCCCTGTATCCGCAACCTGCCCACCCTTTTCTGCGTAAAATGGCGTTTTTTCAACCACTACGAACCCTTCATTATCCTGGGCGAGGTTGTCTACTTCCTTACCATCTTTAACTATTGCAATTATCCTTGAAGAGTCCTCAAATTTTTCATAACCTGTGAATGCTGTTTTCGATCTTTTTGCAACTTCCTCGTATACCTTTTCTTTCCTGATAAATTCAACATCGCCAAGGGCTTCTCTTGCTCTTTTTCTTTGCTCTTCCATTTTTTTGTTAAACCCTCCCATGTCTACTTCTACTCCTTTTTCCCCGGCAATTTCAACAGTTAAATCAACTGGAAATCCATAGGTGTCGTAAAGCCTGAAGGCATCTTCTCCACTTACTTTGCCCTTATTAAGAATTTTTTCAAGGAGCGCCATACCCTGGTCGAGGGTTTTCAGGAATCTTTCTTCTTCGGCTTTCAGTATATCTTTTACAAAGTTTTTTTTCTCCACTACTTCGGGATAAATTTTTCCCATTTTTTCCACAACAGAATCAACAATTTTATAAAGAAAAGGCTTGTTCATTCCCAGTAGCTTTCCATGTCTTACGGCTCTTCTTATGATTCTTCTCAGAACATAACCTCTTCCTTCATTGGATGGGAAAACTCCTTCAGCTATAACGAATATTGAAGCTCTTATGTGATCAGCAATAACTCTTATTGAAACATCGGTTTTCTCGGACTCTCCATACTTTACCCCAACCACTTCTTCTATTTTCTTGATTATTGGAACAAAAAGATCCGTATCAAAGTTGGATGGAACATTCTGCAGAACAGCTGCTATTCTTTCAAGTCCAGCTCCCGTGTCTATGTTCTTTTTTTCAAGAGGGTGGTAATTTCCATTTTCATCCATATAAAGCTGTGTAAAAACAAGATTCCATATTTCGAGGAATTTATCTTCATTCTCTTTGGGGTTGCAATCTTTGCAATTCGGGTCCAGAAGATAATGTATTTCAGAATCTGGCCCACAGGGTCCAGTGGGGCCTGCAGGACCCCAGAAATTATCTTTCTTTCCCATTCTGATTATTTTATATTCGGGAAGACCTATTATATCTGACCATATCTTATAGGCTTCCTCATCTTCCTCGTATATGGTGACCCAGAGACGCTTTTCAGGGATTTCCAGAACCTCTGTTACGAACTCCCATGCCCATTCAATTGCTTCTCTTTTGAAGTAGTCTCCAAAGGAAAAATTACCAAGCATTTCAAAAAACGTATGGTGCCTCGGAGTTCGCCCAACGTTTTCAATATCGGTGGTTCTCAAACATTTTTGGCATGTTACTACCCTTTTGTAAACCGGCTTTACTTTGCCCCAGAATATAGGCTTGAACGGAACCATACCAGCTATTGTGAACATAAGTTGAGGATCATCAGGCACCAAAGAAGCACTTGGAAGAACTTTATGTCCTTTATTTTCAAAGAACTTCAGAAATTCCTGTCTTATCTCTTCCGACGACAAATTCCTCATGTAATTTCCCCCTTTCAATTGCAAATTCTATCATGGCTCGCTAGACATTTTATGGAATGTTTACCTCTCAAATTGATTTATTCTACTTTTCAAAAACACTCAAAATTACATCCAGGTATCTTTCAAGGTGAGATGTGGATAAAAATTCTTTCCTCACTTTTTCCTTTGCTTTCTCTCCCATTTCCCTCCTCAAGCTTTTATTTTTTATAAGTTCTTCGGCAGCCTCAGCAAGCTCATCTACTTTCCATCTCAAGAAACCGTTCTCTTCGTCATCTATCTGTATCTTCACCCCACCAGCAGGGCGTGCAACCACCGGGTTTCCTTTCCACATCATTTCAGATATAACAAGACCAAATCCTTCTCTTGTGGCAGTGTGAAGCCCTATTGCAGAGGCCCTTTGAATAGCGTTTACCTCTTGACTTCCTACGCCAATTAAGTTGGTAAGGAACTTTATATCATCATCGACACCAGCATACCTTAAAACCTTTTCAAAGAATATCCAACCTTCCGGGTCATCGGAAGCCATGGCAGAAATAATTGCAAGCTGTGCATCTATATTTTCTTTAACCTTTTTGTAAACATCTATGGACGCGAATAAATCTTTCCATGGGTCAAACCTTGCTACAACAGTTATTAAAGGCTTGTTTTCGTTTATCTCAAATCTTTCAAGCACTGAATCAATGTAGGATTGCTCAAGTTCCTTATTTTTATCACTAAAAGGGTCTATGCTTGGAGGAAACTGGACTGCTTTTTCAAAAAATTCCTTCGGAAAATATTCTTCAAGATGGAAAAGTAGCTTTTCATAAGGTTCTAAAAGATTCTTAAACTTCCTCCAGAAATTTTGAAATGGACTTGAAAGGTCGATGTGGCATCTCCAGATAAGCTTTGCTTTTGTGTTCAGATACATTGGAATGGCTGCGGGTTGTGGATCATGAATTATCAGAACATCTGCATCCAGATTAAGCTTTTTAGCATTTTCTTCGTTGATTTTGAGATAATAATTCCATTCATCTTCAGTTAAATCAATCTTTGCTCCCTGGAGCATGTTGTGGAATTTTTTGGTAATTACAAAGAAGTCGTTTGGAGCTTCCATAACTTCCCATTGTGCATCAATGCCAATGGATCTCATTAGTGGTATCAATGTATACAAAAGTTCAGCCACGCCACCACCAAATGCAGTTGCGTTAACATGAACTACTTTTAGCCCTTTTAAATTTTCAGCTTTACTTAAAATCCGCTCAGTCACAGAAGCTTCAACAACATTTTTGTAATCTTTTAAATCTTTTTTTGGAAAATCCTTCACCGTCATTTATATCTGCCTCCTTATTAATTATTACTTTACTACAAAAGTGATTAAATCAACTCCATCTGCTCTTTGAAGGATTTCTCTCAATTCATCAAAGGACAGTTCTTCGCAGCTTTCCAGCGGCGTTTTTTCAAGAACAAATATCAATGTTTCTTTTACATTATCTTCCTCTTTATACGCCGTGAAAGAAAATGTGTATTTTCCCATTTCGACAGGCTCTGATTTTATGCACATTATGTGGTTTTTATAAATATCGAAAATATATAGGAAACCTCCTTTCTGGATAAGAACAGTCAGGTTAACATCCTGCCCATCTTCAAATACCTTAAAATGTTCTGATGATGGTATTTGAAGATACAGATCCTTTTCAGAAATCTCATATATTACTTTATTGTTGTAAATCAATGATTTTCTTAGCTTTCTTGCATAAACGGCTCCTTTATATTTGGCCGCTGGTATCGTTATCGTTGTGGATGTTTCATTGTTCTGGAAATATCCAATAACATCTCCATTTCTATCAAGCGCAGCGTACCAGTCACCTGGTTTTGCAGTTTTGTCAACGAAAGTGGGAAGCTTGAAAATAAGAACAAAATTCTGGAAGAAGTTTATAACACTTTCTTCTGGTGCTTTATCACCAATAAAGATTTTTTTCATCGTGGCATTTGATAGGTCATAGAATGTTACCACGTTTTCAGAAAGTTCTATCAGGTAGTTAACATCAGGGAGCTGTGAAGTTTCCAGTTCTTTTTTTCTTAGTCCGATATCCTGCTCTTTCCATATTTCGAGTATGATTTGATAATCTTTCTTTTCAATAGGGACTATTTCATATAACTTACTTAATTTTTCCAGAAGAGAACTTTTGTAGCTCGCAGACCCTGCGACACCTATACGTGGAACAAAAGCTTCCGAAAATGCGACAATTGCTAAAAGCATGATCGTTAAGACAAAAATGACTTTTTTATTCACTAATTTCGCCTCCGTGATTAATTATATATTAATATTAAATAAATCTAATCGCTGCAGACTCAAAATTTTTACTCAATAACAGAGTTTTTCATTTCTACAAATTGCAATCTGTATGCTATCCGTTTTATTGTGGCTTACAGGTTATTTTTGTTTTGCTTTTTCACATCCATTATTTCGTTATTCTTGTTCCTTTTTTGACATTTAGAGCGTTGAAGCATAAGCCTTTTTCAAAAAAGTTAAAGACAATAATATCGATACCCATTTTTTTACATAAAGTAAAAGCGTCGACATCCATTACTTTTAAATTTCTTTCTATTGCTTCATTAAAGGTTAATGTTGTGAACTTTTTTGCTTCTGGAAATTTTTTAGGATCTTTATCATATACACCATCAACTTTCGTTGCTTTTAATAAAACATCAGCTGTTATTTCTGCTGCTCTTAAAGCTGCTGCCGTATCAGTCGTGAAAAAAGGATTTGAAGTTCCCCCACCAAATATAACAACATAACCTTCTTTTAATTTTCTATCTATTTGTTCATATTTCAAATCTTCCACTGATGGCAGGTTGGCTATATGAGATACGACTGTTGATTTTATGCCGTGCTTTTCGAAAAGTTCTTTCAGGTAAATTGCGTTCATAACTGTTGCAAGCATGCCTATTTGATCAGCCATTTTCAGGCTAATTCCTTCAATTTCCCTTCCTCGAACAAGGTTACCAGCGCCTATAACTATTCCAACTTCATGTTCATTTTCAATCAAAGATTTGACTTCATAAGCAACATGATTAGAGATCTCAGGGTCATAACCTTTTTTTCCTTCTCCACTGAGAGCCTCACCACTAAGTTTTAGAAGAACTCGCATTCTCATACCTCCCCTGCCTATATATCCTACCATGAAATCAAACATGATGGTAAAATGATGGTAGAATACACCAGCAGGAGGTGATTTTGGGTGAAAAAGAGTTGGGTAGTATACATAACAGTGTTTACTGGTATATTTCTGGTAATTTTAGCAGCAAGCGACAAAGAAAGTGCGAGTTTAAAGATTGCTTACATCGATATGCCTCGGGTTCTTCAAGGATACCAGCCATATAAAGAGCTTATGGAAAACTATCAAAATGATCTGAACTTTTATAAAAGCAAACTTCAGCAGTTGCAGGATGAGATCACAAAACTTCAGAATAGTGGAGCTTCTCAGGATGAAATAAATAAAAAGAAAAATGAATATGTTCAGAAGGAACAACTTTTCAATCAACTGCTCCAGCAGGAATACCAGCCAAGAATGCAGCAAATTCAGAGAGAAATCATTGGAAAAGCCCAGAGGTTCGGGGAAGAAAGTGGTTTCGATGTACTTCTTACCAACTATCCTCCGGGTGTAGTTTTGTCTGTATTACATGTGAGTGATAGGGTGGATGTAACAGAGCAATTTATATCTTATATAACTAAAGCTGAAAAGTCCGAAAAATGATTGAATGTTCGCATTTATATAAAAAATTTGGCAGGAGATATGTGGTAAGAGATGTTAACTTATATGTGAAAAGAGGCGAAGTGGTCGGTTTATTGGGCCCTAACGGAGCTGGTAAAACCACAACATTTAACATGATATTGGGAATAGTTATTCCAACTAAGGGAGTAATTCTTCTTGATGGAAAGGATATAACAACCGTTCCGATTTATAAAAGAGCACTTTACGGGATAACATATTTGCAGCAAGAAACCTCTGTATTCAATGGATTAACCGTTTGGGAGAATTTGGAAATAATTTTAAGGTTTAAAAAAGAAAAAGATATAAAAGGAACTGTTGAGAAACTTTTAGATGAGTTTGGGCTCAAAAATCTTAAAGATCAATTTGCAGAAAATCTTTCTGGAGGGGAGAAGAGAAGGTTAGAGCTTGCAAGAATGATGACTTTAAACCCCTCCTTTCTTTTATTGGATGAACCTTTTGTTGGGATTGATCCAAAAACTGTTAAAGATATTCAAAATATGGTAAGGGAGCTTAAAAAAAGAAATTTAGGGATAATTATCACTGACCATAATGTTGACGAACTTGTTGCGGTTGTAGATAGACTGTATGTGATGTACAAGGGGGAGATAATATCGCAAGGTCCTCCAGATCAAGCACTCGGTTCCTCTTTGGTGAAGGAGGTGTATTTGGGAGAGTGAGGGTAGCAGTTATTGGATATTCAGGAGATATAAATGATGAGAAAATAAAGAAGTTAAAGCCGCTTTGTGAAGAGCTTGGAAGAAGAATAGCTCAGGAGGGATTTACGCTCATTACAGGTGGTAGAGATGGAATAATGGAACTTGTTTCAAAAGCTGCAAAAGAAGCAGGAGGAACAGCTGTGGGAGTCCTTCCGTACAGCCCTTCAAGTGTTGAAACTAACATGTATGTTGATATTCCAATATATACCGGACTTGATTTCCAGATGAGATCGTTCATAATGCTGTACTCGTCAGAAGTTGTAATCTCTATCGGAGGAGAAATAGGCACAGCTATAGAGATTTTAGGAGCTTATGCACAGAGAAAGAAACTGATATTCATGAAAGGTACTGGAGGATGGACGGACAGGTTTGCAAAAGTTCTGATTGATGGCAAGTACCTTGATAATAGAAGATTAACACCGGTTCATTTTGCTGAAAGTGTTGATGATGCTATTAAAATTATAAAGGGAATGCAATAAACAGAGAAGGTTCAAAAGAATAAAATGCATATGTTGAAGATGAAGAGATAACGAATTTAGCGAAAGCCAGAACGGCGGTTTCTATTATTGAGAGGTGAATTTATAATGACCTATATTTTGTTTTCAGTTATTATTGGTTTTCTTTTGATAATTATTCTTCTTTTAATTTCAAAAATGAAATCTATAGAAAATGCTTTGAAGATCAAATACGAAGCAAAGCTTAAAGAATGGGAGCTAGAAGAGGAAAAAAGAATCAGAGAGGATGCTATCAGAAGAAGTCAATCTGTTACGGTAGGCAAGGTTACAGAACAACTCATTCCCTATTTTCCCAGTTTCAATTACAATCCAAAAGATGTGCGATTTATTGGGGCTCCAATTGATTTTATTATTTTTGATGGCCTATCTGAAGGCGAAGTTAAAAAAATAGTTTTTGTAGAAGTTAAAAGTGGCAAAAGCAGGCTAAACGCAAATGAAAAACAGGTAAAAAATGCTATTGAAAATGGCTGGGTTTTCTGGGAAGAAATGAGATGGAGTAGTTCAGACAATCCTTTGTTTAATAGTGGGAAGTGATTATA
>JAGHBG010000084.1 GCA_021161105.1 Thermotogaceae bacterium
AATAATAAGTTGGCCATGAAGGTTTTATATAAATCCCCATATGAAAATGAGCCACCTTCGAGATACCATGTATTTTCTCCGTGGTTCATTTATTTCAAATATAGGGCTTGGTATGTGTGGGGTAAGAGTGATCAATATGCAAAGTCTTCATCTTTCAGGATTAGCAGAATGAAGCTCGTAGAGCTTTTATCAAATGGTCAATACGTTAATCCGCCAGGCGACATTTCCATGGAGGAGACTATATACAGTGAAAATCCTTTCTCGAGAAAGAAGTTTAAATTCCTTCTTCGAATAAGAGAACCATTTGCGTCGTCAGTTAAGGACGTAAAAAATTGGTTTCCCAATCAACAAATATTTCCCCAAAATGATGGTTCCATATTGTTTTCTGCTGAGGCGTCTAATTTGGAAGAGGTCTCCCGTTGGGTTTTATCTGCGATAGATTGTATAGATGTCTTAGAGCCAGAGCAGCTCACGAACGTGCTAAAGGAAAAATTGAATAGATTTTTACATGCCCACACAAGTGGACATAAAATGTCCAGAAACAAAAATAAAATAGAAACAAGCTTTTAAAAACAGAAGGTGGTTTTGAAAATGACGAAAAAGATGTTGATGATTTCGACCTGTGGGACGAGCCTATTGACTAATGGGGTTGATTCCAAAACTAAGTCTTTGGTATTTGCGAATGCGAATTACCAGAAGGATGAGATCCCAGAGCAGATAAGGAAAGAGATAGAAAAGATAATTGGCGAGCGCAAACTGCACATGGAAGAGGCGGATATCTCTACTGTTAGGAGCATGTCTGCGGAATTAAACGGTGTCATAGGTTATTTGAATGGGGATTTGAGTAAAGCCAAAGAGGATATGTTCTTTTTTATCCATACTGATACGTGGGAAGGGGAGAAATGCGCGGAGGTAATTTGTGAATGGTTGATGGGAAAAGGAATCAGCGCTAACTTGTTGAAGATTGAGGGCCTAAATACCAGAGATGCCGCATCTTTTAAGCGTGGAGTGGCCAAGATTGCTAAGTGGTGTCATGAGACCCTTCCGGGATTTAAGGAAGATGGCTATAAAGTTGTTTTTAATTTATCCGGTGGTTTTAAGAGCTTTCAAGGCTTTATGCAGGCATTGGGGATGGTCTTTGCAGATGAGTCTATATACATTTTTGAGAACGCGTCAGAGCTCATAAGCATACCCAAGATTCCATTCAACCTGGACGACAGCTTATATGCGGCAATCAAGGAGCATCTTCCATTGTTCAGAAAGCTTATGGTCTCAGATATCTTGCCAATTAAAGAATGTGAGAACTTGCCTGAAATATTAATAGAAAGCGACGAGGATTATTGCTGTTTAAGTGCGTGGGGAGAAGTTGTCTTGGGGCTTTTTAAAGAAAAGTATTATTATCAGGAAATTTTCCCCAGTCCAAGCGACAAAATTATATATGACCCTAAAAAAATAATGGATCTTTTAAAGAAAGATAAAAGGCGAGTAAGGGATTTTAACGAAAGGATGGATGATCTTTTCTTTTATCTCAGTGTAGGTGTCAACAAGAACCGGCTTGATTTTAAGAAACTTAAAGTGGGAAGGGTTGGCAAATCTGATCATGAGATGGATTTATCCAGTGATAAGGGGGCGTGGAGAATTTTCGGATATTTTAGGGATGATGGAGCTTTTGTAATTGAGCATGTCGGTGAAAGTGAATTTCATTGATGTTTAGTTGCTTATTAAGGTTAGGAGGCGAAAGGGGGAGAGCTGGTGGAGATAGGCAGAAGTTCATTTTTGAGAGACCTCGCGATTGGGGGATTGTTGCATGATGTAGGAAAGGTCGTACAGAGGGCTGGCGGGCTTTCCGGAAGCCATATGGAGATAGGAGGAAATTGGCTGGAAGAAGATGTCGGCGACTTTTGGGGAAATTATGCGTGGGCTGCTTACTATCACCACACATCTGACAGAGTGTCCTTGAAACTTGAGAATTTAGATAAGCCTGAAAAGAGTTTAGCCGCGGCGATAATAGCTCATGCGGATAACCTCTCTGCCTCTGAAAGAGAGGATATCACTGGCGATTGGAACAAGGATATTCCGCTACGCAATATCTTTGACAGAGTTAAGTTGAAAGATTTCCCTACTAAAGGAGAGGGAGAGGAAACTTTCTTTCCCGTAGCCCCGCTGGATGAAAAAGTAGGTGCTATTTACCCAGAGCAGAAGTTAAAGACAGGATATTCCAAGGAATTTAATTATACTGCCATAGAAGAGGGGCTAAAGAATCACCTAGAAAGCAAAAAAAAGAAATTGGAGGAAGAAGAACATATAGAAGGATGGCTTTTGCGTGTTCTCGAGAGGTACACGGCATTTGTTCCAAGTGATACTTCCACAGGGAAAGGAAGGTTCCCAGATATCTCATTATACGACCATTTGCGTACGACAGCGATGATAGCGGTTTGTCTTGGCGATGTCGTGATGGAAAATGAAAGGGATCTGTTGGGAACGAACAAACCGATGTACACCTACAAGGAACTGGAAAAAAGGTTAACTAAGGGTAAACCGTTTTTATTGGTAGAAGGAGCCATAAGGGGCATTCAAAGCTATATATATGACATTGGAAGTAAAAAAGCGCTTCAAGGATTGAGGGCTAGGTCGTTTTACTTGGAGTTGTTACAGGAACGCATAGTTTTCGAGATCTTAAATGAATTAGAGCTTCCTAGAACTCAGGTTCTCTATGTTGGCGGCGGTAGATTCATTCTAATTCTTCCTAACATCGAGCTAGTTAAAGATAAATTGAGGGAGTACAGGATCGAACTCAATAAGCGTTTCTTTAATAACGAGGAAGCCAGGCTTTCCATGGAGCTTTTATGGGAACCATTTTCTTGGCATGAGCTCAAGGAGTCCAAATTGAATAAGGTTTTTGAGAGGATAGGAAGGAAAAGGGAGATCTCAAAAACTAGGCCAATGTTGGATATCCTCGAGAATGTTTTAGGGAGCCGGAATGATAGTGATACTGGAGCGAGCTGCAACATATGCGGAAGAAGAGTTGTGGAACTTAGTCCGCTGGAAGAGGATGATAATGAAGTTCAGGTTTGTAGCCAGTGCAAGAGCTTAATTGCTTTAGGCAAAAGAGTCGTGGGTAAGACAAAATATGTTTATTTCCGAAAGGATAACAGCAATTTAAAATTGTTCGATTTCAACGTTGAAGTGACTGGAAAAGTAGAGAGTGTTCCACATGATGCAGATATGGTCCTAGTGTTACGTGATCATCATTCTGATCTAAAGAAAGAGGATGGACGATTCATCGGAATGCCTTATGCGGGCTACGCGTGGGATAACGAGATAGAAAAGGTTATAAACGATGGAGCGCTTGGGGCCAAGAAACTAGGGGCGCTACGTATGGACGTTGATAACCTTGGAAAAATATTCAGAGAAGGTTTTGTGGG
>JAGHBG010000001.1 GCA_021161105.1 Thermotogaceae bacterium
AAACTTCTAACATACTCTCCCTCACTCAACAATGCAGATGTCCTCAATGTACTTTTTTGTAGCGACAAGGTACAGTTTACACTTACATACGGACCTGTAATAGCAGGAATGGAAATACCTACAGATTTAATTCGTCGCATATAGTGCCCAGGATAATCTTGATCAAATAACCACTCAGGGATCTCAACTTCACATTTACCTGTAACTTTCAGTTGAAGCAGGGCTAACGGATTTAATTGCATTAAAGAGATATGTTTTGTTATCTCAAATTCTCTCTTATTACTTTCCATGTAAGCCAGTTCCATCTTTTTCATGTCAAGGGCTAGTGCTTCACCTGAGAGCAGACCTTTTCTTCCTGCATCCCAGTAGTTGAACTTGATAAAATCTCTTTCATCCAACTCTTTTCTCATCAGTTCATGCTTCATGGTCGCTTCTGCTTTTTTAGCAGTGTCAAAAGCCAATTTGTAAAACTCATAATAAGTCTTAGAAATTTCTGCCTGCATCCAGAGGTAAAGCTCTTCATTGCCAAATTTTTGCTCTTTAAGGAAATCATCTATTTCGTGTGAGTTTTCCATCTGTACTATATGATTTTCATACTCTTTTTTGCTGATCTGTTCTCGGATAAGAGAACTGATGATTTGCGTACCTATTTGCTGAAGCTCTTTTGCTGCCAGATTACTTTGAAGCACCCAGTCGTCAATCCGTCTTTTATAGGAACCCAACTTTGAAGCTCTTGCTCCTTGGTAATTCAGGATATCGGCTCTTTGCCTTAAATCCATTGAAATAGAATTAGCAAATGATGATAGTTGTACTCCTCCAAATGTAGTACTAGCACCCACACCCATAGGCTCTGCTGCAGCCTCATTCTGTGGAATTAAAGCCAAGACTGATGCTACATTCCCCAAACTTTGACTACCCATACTATATATTTGAGCAAGAGGCATAAAAACATTCAAATCCATATTTTCCATTTTATTTAATTGCAGATTATCGCTGCTTCCTACCCCTAATATACTATCCAATGCACCTGTTAATCCTGAAACTGCATCAGCAACTGCTCCTGCTACGCCAAGCTTCTCTTTGCGATAATCCTCAAGTTTTATTTTCTCGCTATATTTTTCTACTAACTCAGAATAGACATCGTCAAAATTCTCTTCATTCAGATCTTTAGGTGCAATATTTAGCTTCTCTAGATTTCCAAAATCACCTTCCTCTTTTCCGAGCAATATCTGATAATGACGATATCTTTGGTACGCAGACTCTCTTGTTTTCAACAATGACTCTATTGAAGACTCCGATTCTTTCCATTGTAAATATTTAAGATCTTGTGAAAGTTCCAGTATTTTTATCTCTTGTTTCTGTCTTATAAGTGCGAGGCTTTCTGCATCACCTTTTTCAAAAGCAGACAAAAGATTACTTCCAAGGCTTTTGACTTCATTGATAAGTTCTGAAGCTTTTTGTGCAATAACAGGAAAACGAACATTAGATACAGGTTGATCCAATCCACCCATAATAGCACCAATATCCATACCTGAAGCCGCAGCCTTTATCAGCATACCTGGGTCGATAGATGGTTGAAAAAGTGGAATCTGTCGAACGTTACCTTCGATATCCATGCAGTGGCGTATCTTGAAGAGTCTATCCGCAACCAAATCCCAGTAAGCCAATAACTTATCATTTTTAGGAATACAGAAATAAAGTTGTTTTGACATTCCTAACACAGTATTTACTCCAACAGCGTCTGTATTATTGTTTCCAGGTATATTTGAGTTGAGAGGGAATTCGTTTTCCATTTCTTCCATCGCATTGCTAAGATTATCTAACTTATCTCTTAGATCTTTATAATTTCTAGCCCTTCTTTTCGTGAGTTTTGGAATCTTTTTTGGCTTGTCCCCCAAAATATTACCTGCTAAAATATACAGTTGCGTTGCTTCGTTGAGTGTTTCAATGCTAAATTGTCGAAACAAACTGT
This sequence comes from Thermotogaceae bacterium, assembly GCA_021161105.1. Classification (GTDB taxonomy): domain Bacteria; phylum Thermotogota; class Thermotogae; order Thermotogales; family Thermotogaceae; genus JAGHBG01. The sequence continues at coordinate 1,973 of JAGHBG010000001.1, forward strand.
CACCCCAGGCTACAAGATTGTCAATGTACTTCATTACAACGTCAAACTGATATGCCAAAGGACGAAACTTAGCGACTTCATGAGGGCTAAAGGGAGCCTCTTTCCATCTCGTAATACTCTTTTTTAATTTCTTTACTTCATCACTCTCCTCTCCCCCATTACCCAACTCTAAAAGCAATTCCGTGATTAATTTGGCTTGAGAGGCATGATCTCTGAACTCTTTAAAATTCCAATACCTAGCTGTAGGATTACTTTCATCCTCCACTTCATTGGTTAAAGGATTAAATACGAAGTGAAACCATTTTTGCGCTTCTAAGAATCTTTGGTTTTTACTCAGTTGCACAGCAATAGTGATGGGAATATGATAAAAAATCTCCCAATTATATATGGAGTAAGGTCCTCCCTCTGAAAAATCTATTTTCTTAGGAAAAGACTCCACTTTTATTTGTGGATTAGAGTTTGGATTTTTAATATAGAGAGAATCAAAAAATGTTATTGGTTCAATCTCTAAATCACTTTTCATAAAGTCTGACAGTTCACCTTGATTGAGCCTCTTAATGAAATCTCCTACGAAGGAGTGGGAAAAATTATTAAAACTAAAAGTTATAGTAGAAGAATTTACAATCGCATATTGCATAGTATATTCATCTCCTTTTTTAGCTTCTTCTATATTATGAAACGATTTATCTATTTGGTTACTCATGATATCCCCTTTACTTCATTTATTTTTCCGTTGATTCCAATCTCT